>NZ_BAAFZI010000020.1:0-40714 GCF_045862175.1 Lacticaseibacillus salsurae
GGTGTTTAATTACTGCCTTCTCAATTTGAGCCCAGTGTTGACGCGGCTTACAACGTTTTTACCCAAAAATTGTCAGAAAATTGTCAGAACGGCTTATCAGGAGTTGAGCGCTATCCGTTCGATTCGTAATATTGTTTGAATAATGATTCAGCGTGGACAACACCTTCGCGAGTCGAGTGCATGTAATGGGTGAGGGTGAAGGTGCCGTTTGAGTGTCCAAGGATGGCAGCTACATCTGCGGGATCAGCACCGGCTTCTCCTAACAAAGTTGCTTTCGTATGCCGAAGGCCATGCAAAGTGATCCGGCGTAGCCCGTGATTTTCACAGGTTTGCTTCATCCACTTACCAATCTGAGTAGGAGTGAGGGGTTCAAAAGGATCATTGTCATTTCGAGGAAAGACCCATGCGTTAGGTGTAATGGTCGGCAACTGGCGTTGAAGGTTCCATTGCGCCTGCTTCATTTTCCAATCTTTTAGTGCTTCAACAGCTGCGTCGTCGAGATAGATAGTCCGAACACCGCTGCGCGTTTTTGTGGCGCCAACCATGATTCCATTTTTCACGCTCTTGATGCCACGCTCAACGCTGACAGTTTTCTCTTTCCAATCGATGTCCGCCCATTGTATGCCAGCGGCCTCGCCACGGCGCATACCTGTCGATACTACCATCATGAGTAACGCTTTGATTTTGGTTTGCAAATGTCTTGGCGATTTATCGTCGTCAGGCAAATGTTGCACAACCTCCACAAATTGTTTTAGCTCAGATAAGGAATACCAGTTTTGTTGGATATGATGTGAAGTCCTTTTGACTTTTCGTGGGCGTTCGACGTAATCGAATGGATCACGATCAATATAACCAGCTCGGACCGCAAAGCGCATGATCTGATGGCAGTCAGATAAATAATTGGCGTAACCAACATAGCGCGCCGCCACGTTGTTAAGCCATTCTTCAGCATCGATAATGGTGATTGCGTCAACGTAAGTGTGACCAAACGTGGGGATGACATGGCGTTCAATCCGACTTTTGATGTTTGCTTGCGTTGTTTGCTCTAGCTGAGACGCGTGTAGCTCAAACCACTGTTCGTAAACTTTTTGAAACCTTATCCTCTTAGGCTTCTGAGTGATTACAGTCTGCTTCTTGAATTCAGATACAGCTTCTTCGAAAGCATCTTTCGCGTCAAGCTTAGATTTGAATCCTTGACGGTTAAAATACTTGCGTTCGCCGGTTTTTTGGTTGGTGCCCATGTAGCCGGTGGCGCGATAGAAAGTTTTGGAGGTGTTTTTCTTTTTGTAAGATTCGATTTTTAAACTCATTTGATTGTCCTTTCGCTCGCGCTCGCACACGCAATTGATGGACAAGAGGGTGGGCATCACCTCCTTTCAGTGATAAAATGTGTACACAAAGAGCCACTCACTGAATGAGCTTTTTGAGAGATGCGTCTACCCACGGTCCGCCAAGATAGTGGGGTAGGCGCTTTTTATTTTGTCTAAACCAATCCGAGTAGTTTGGCAACAATGGCAACTACGACCGGTGCAATGATGCTTGCTAAGATCAAATTCTTCATACTTGATAAGCTCTCAGCTGTTGCTTTAGTTCGCTCATCCAGTCTGGCAAGTGCTGACGAATGATTAGCTTGTTGATTGTGAATATCGTCCATACCGGATGATATTCTCTCGGTGTCGGACTTGATGCCGTCCATTTTGGCCATCATCGTATCGAAACGACCGTCCATCTTTGCTTCTAGGGTCTTGAGCTCTTCTTTTGTGGCAAAACGTTCGTCCATGGTATTACCTCCATCTCCGCTGTTTTGGCCCGCCGGCTTCATTGTATCACTGCAAGTATTACTTTCATCTTCAGTGATCGGGTCGACTTTTGTCATTGAGATTACATTATTCTTCATGGAGGAGCTCCGCGTCTTTGCCAAAGGGAAGAATGGTCCTAAAAATTCTTCTGGTGATGTATGAGCCATCGTTCATGTTTTCAGTAAGCAGGTATACGCGAACGTCGAAATGTGAGGAAAGTGCATCTCGCAACTTCTGTGCATCTAGTGAGAAACCAGCTTCGAAAATAAAGAACCCTCGTTGGTTGTATGGAATTACAGCTTGCCTGCCTTCGCCGGGATGAGTTTGACGTAGCGTTTCAGATCGCCAGTGTGAGGGAGAAATATCAATTTGAAGTTTCTGGTGGCCTTCAGAATAAAGTGGTTGGAATAACCCTAGTCTGATTTGGAAGTTGACCGTTTCAAAAGAATCTATATCAATTGAGTGCACGCAGTTGTTGTTTTGCTTCACTGAAAATTCGGTAATAAAATTGTATTCCTCTGGCCTCAAGTAGTCTTCTTGTTGCACGATATCATTCCTTTCCGAGCCTCCCGCCTAGCGAGGGGCTTTTTTATGCCTCCGGCACGGCTCGCACGTGCCCGCCGCTAGGGGAGGACACATGATTACGGTAATTCGATTGTTGTTGCTGGTAAAGTCCCGACGTCGCTGAAGTCAGTTGTGTTGCAGAAACTGTCAAAGTTGATGGTCAGTTTCTTCAAGGTGTCCTTTTCAGCAGTGGGGATGATGGCCATAAATGCTGTGGTTTTTGTTGCGCCCGCTGCTACGGCTTCGCCCATGCCTTGGTCAACTAGCCCGCCGTTAAGGTCCAATTGAGTTCCCGCGCTTGTAAGGATTGATTTCACACCGTTGAACTGAACTTCTTCAGTGCCGGCGTTCTTAACGGAGTACTGAACTTGTGCTTCGTAATACGGTGTTGTAACACCAGCACTCACACCAAACAAGTCACTCGCTAACTTCTTTTGATCGTCATCTTTTGGAGTGACTTCAAAAAGCTTGTAGTCAGTCAAGGTGAGCGTATATGAGCCTGTGGTAAATGGCTTATTAATCGTGCTGATTTTTGCAAGCTTCATCGTACCTTGAGTGCTGTCATTCATCCATTCGCCAACCTTGAGAAGCTGACCGTTGGTAACTTTCTTCCCCTCGGAGGTTGCTTTTTTGCTACTTGACTTGGCCGTCGACGTCTTGGCCTTTGATGCAGTGGTGGTCTTGCCGCCATTGTCAGTGCCCTTACTACTGTTCCCACATGCAGCCAATGACAAAACCGCGGCAAGCGTGACCCCGATTGTCAGTAGTTTCTTCATGATGGTTCCCCCTAAAATTCCCCCAGCTTTTAACGTCAATCCGGTCTGGACGTAAGTATCTATTCTGCCGGTAGAAGTCGTTTGGCAGCACGCCAAACATTTTCTTCGTAGCCCATCGGAATCATAAACTCATTTACAAAGTCAGCAATGTTAAACATAGACTGTGGTGTGTCACTTGGCACATAACATTCCATCAATATATCAATTGCCCCACGGGTGGCTGCGGCCTCCTCAGGGTCTGTCGGTGTTCGTGTATATTGAGCGTTATCTGTACCATCTGCGAGTACGTGGCTAAACTCGTGCGCAAACTGCAATGGAATTTCTTGCTTTCGAGCCCAGCCAAGGTTCATGAAAACTAGTCTTTGTGACGGAATAGCCAATGGGATCCAATCAGGTGCGTGTGTGCCAGCATCGACGTTTATGTGATGGTCGAAGGCAAAGGACAGCAAAGGGTCAAGACTTACAGCCATCTATTTACCCCCATCCAAGATCCGGCGGATCATTTCCATTTCTTCGGGCGGGATAGGGCGGCCATTCCACGACATGATGGTGTCGGGGTCGTCTGAGGCCGCTTTGAGATCGATGCTTGTTGGTTCTTTGGACTTGGCAGTGCCAGTAAGATCTTCGTATGTCACTCCAAGCGTCTTGGCGACGAGAAGGACTGTAGCTTCTGCTGGCTGATGGTTTTTCCACCCATAAATGGCATTTTCACTCAATCCAGACTTAAGCGCAGTCTCTTTTAGATTCCAGCCACGAATTTTTGCATATTTTTTTACGCGTTCAATCAGCGTCATAACGGCGTTCCTCCGAAAGATGCTGGAACAAAAAGTATTCAATTCGTACTTTTCTATTTACAAAAAGAATTCTAGGAATTATACTTTGTTCATCAGCTAAGGTTGTTAGTTGCGAAAGCGAAGTTAATAAACTCAATCATATCGTTGACAGACGGGTAATGAGGAGTTTTTGGCTTGCTTATTAACTATGCCCAAATTGTACGACTGAAATACTTTTTTGGCAACACTTTAATAGCTGAAATCTTTAATTAACAAAAGGAAGTAGGTGAACCGAGGAATGACGCTGATTGAGAAACGTTTCAAGAAGCGGCTCATTGATAAAGAAATGAGTCAGAAAGAAGTCGCAGATCACTTCGGGTGGTCAAGCCAATATCTTCGCCAACTGCTAAAAGGCATGACCGCCGGACCAGCCGCAGATGCGAACTTAGCAAAGGTCAAGGATTACATGGGGCTTAAGTAAGGAGGGATGCTACATGGCTGAATCAAAAGAGTCACAAGATACAAAATCCAGCATCACGAAATTTGTTACTGACGTTTTGTCCAAAGAAGAAACAAAGAAAAGCCCTGCAATGGTGGCAGCCATCGCGGAGCTAGTCAAAGCGTACTGGGCGCTTTAGTTATTGTTCCCATAGAAGTCGTCGTGTTTCTGTTTGACGACAGCTTGGTTATGAGCGAATGCCTTCTCAGCCGCGTCGATGTACAAATCAAGTTTTTCATCGACAGTTAAATCCGGTGATGACGAATTAACAACTGCGGCAGCAAAGGCAAGCGGATCAGTTTTGACAGCCATATCTAACACCTCCTTCCCGAATTTCATTATCCGTCGGAGGGAGGCTAAACGAAAGGAGAAACAAAATGAATCAACTCAAAGTAATCGGCCGTGAGCATATCGGCCATATCGAATTTACCGGTATCGAGGGTGGCTTCGGTGAAAACAAAAAGGCGATGCTCGTCAAAGACGTCGCAGGGATTCACAACCGTCCGGTTTTTAAAATCAATGAGCTTATCAACCGCAATCGAAAACGATTTAAAGATGGCATCGACATCATTGATCTTGCCTCCCCAGATTTCGCTATCTTTTTGAAGGATAGCGGATTTACTCAGAATCAAATCAACGCTTCATCAAACATCTATCTGCTTTCTGAGCGCGGCTATTCTAAGCTGCTGAAGATTCTCGAAGACGATAAAGCGTGGGAAGTATATGACCAATTGGTCGATAACTACTTCAACCAGCGTCAAGCCATTCGCGAGAATCAACCTTCGATTTTGGAAGGTAAGCATCTTGAACTTATGGAAGATCGTGCGAAGACAGCACGCGGCAATCTGTTGTATCGGTTGGCAATGGCTACTGGCTCTGATTCGGCCCGTGAACAAATTCTGGCGGATGCCGTTGAAGCAGTTACCGGTCAACGACGAATCCCGACGATGAAGCAAGCAGAATATACCGCTACGGAAGTCGCAGAGAAGCTTGGTATCAGCTCTTCGAAGATGGTTGGCATTATCTGCAACAGTCTTGGTTTGAAAGCTGAAAAGCCACTTCAAAATGAGTTTGGGCGCTGGGCCGCCGATAAGTCGCAACACGGCCCTAAAGAAGTTGCTACATGGGTCTACTTCGATAAGGGTGTCGCCGCGATCAAGGCGGAAGCAATCAAACTCGGAAAAATCACTAGGGAGGACTAAAAATGGATGATTCAACAACAGTTCGGAGTTCTTTGAAATCAATCATAGAAGTTGTCAACGGACAGGATTTCAAAGTTAACGGTCGTCCAGCTTCTACGCAAGACGTGCTTGATTTGGTAGCTGAGGATGCTTATGCAATCGCAGACTTGCTCGGCATGTCTGACCTCTACCTCGGCGGTGAGGGGGCTTAACCAATGCCGCAAGAGTGGATGGAACAAATCGCGGCCGCACTAGAACCGCTGATTCGCCGCGTCGTCCACGATGAGCTAGCCAAGGATCAATCCAAGGCTAAGCGGTGGATGACCACCAAAGAGGCTGCCAGATATGTCAGCGGCAGTTCTGACAGCACGCGTAGTTTGGACAATCTGCGTACAGTCGGTCTGCACCGCATCCGCAACGTCGGGCTTTGCCTCTATGATCGCATCGAAATAGACAACCTGCTTGAGTCGATGAAACATTAAACGCGCTCGCACACGCAGCTCAGCAGGGCAGGAGGTAACACATGATTTCAGTTTCACAATTCGTGGTCGGCTTCGTGCTCATCATCTTAGCGGCCATGGCCATCATCGAACTAACTGATGACAAGCCGATTTCACCATGGCTCGTCAAGAAACTGGGGATTCCTGAAGGGAAGGAAGAAGAATGATCAAAACTGCACTCAGCAATCAAGAAGTCGCCTGCAAGCTGATCGCTGTAGCTCAAGCATCAATCGATGCCGATGAGTTCGGCACAACCGAATGGGATGAAGGACGTCTGGATGTTTTCCATTTTGCGAAACGGTTTGGCAAAGGTGACTTGAAGTCATGGGCTATCAACGAGCTGGCGAAATCGGAATCCTATTCCGAAGTCTTTAACCAAGAACCGAGCGACTATTCACAAGGTCGGGAAGCCGGCTATCGCAACATCATCGACGAGCTTTGCGCTCAGGAGGTTGAAGCATGATCAGTTTTGATTTCAAGCGCGAAGACGCCGGAGGCCTTCAAGCATTCGTTCCGGTTTTGCAGTCAGGAAAACTTATTGGCGAGTTGGTTTATACGCCGGGAGTTGGCGGCCCTGCTTACTTCAACGATTATCGCAAATGCAAGGGGCGTTTCGACATCGGCTTTAATGATTTGCATGACGCAGTGACTAGCTTGCCAAAGATTATGCATAAGCAACGCTGGCGTCGAATTAATCGACTTGTCTATCGTCAGGGACTGAAGGAGGCATTCGAATGACCCCGTTCGAGCTTAATCGTGCACTTGACCAGCAAGACCTAGCACGTCGCCATGAGGCTGAGGGCGAAGACCCAACGCCGGCGACTGCTGACTGGAAGGAGGAACCGGAATATGACGAAGACTTATAAACTCACGCCAACCGAGGCAGCCGTTATCGGCCTGATGCGTAGGGGTGCTAACGTTGACCTTACCATTGTTCACGCGGATTTGGCGCCGGAAACAAACGCACAGGCTCGCGAGTGGTTGCAACCAATTGCCGAGGCAACAGGGGCACGCATTGAACATGTGAATTTCAAAGATTCGCGATGGTGGCGGATACGTGTAGAAGTCACCACGCGCACAACAATCGCGGCTACGGTTTTTCCAATAAGTAAGAAGCGGCCAGATCATGCCTAGCGCGATTAGTACCGCCAGCATGAGCCGAAAGGAATGGCTCGAATTTCGCACCAAGGGCATTGGTGGCAGTGATGTGGCCGCAATCCTTGGCCTAAGCCCTTGGGCGACCCCATTCAGTGTCTGGGCCAAGAAGACGGGCCGCGTGCCTGTTGAGGGTGAGGAGAACGAGTTCATGCACTGGGGCACGATTATGGAGCCCATCCTAGCCCGTGAGTTTGAACAAGTGACTGGCAAGAAAGTTCGCCGGCAAAACAAAACGTTCTACGTGCCTGAGCATCCGTTTCTACGCGCCAACATTGACCGCGACGTGATCGGTGAAGATGGCATTTTAGAAATCAAGACGGCCACGGAGTACAAGTCCACCGAATGGGCGGATGATGCAGTGCCAGTGCCATACCAGCTCCAAGTCCAGCACTACATGTACGTCCTTGACCGACCTTATTGCTACTTTGCATATCTGGTCGGTGGACATAGCTTTGGCTACAAGCGTGTTGAACGTGATCAAGAGGCTATCGACATCATCGAGCCGCAACTCATCGCTTGGTGGCAGAAACACGTTGTCGAGGACGTGCCGCCTGACGTTGATGGGGAGGATGCGACAACTGCCGCATTGCGATCGATGTATCCCGAAGATGACGGCGAAGTCATTATGCTCGAGGACCGCTTTGACACCTTGCTTGAGAACCGGGAACAGCTCCAGTCGTCAATTAAGGACACTAAGAACGCTGTTACATCAATCGATAACGAGCTTCGAGCCGCTATCGGGGAAGCAACTGGCGGTGATGCTCGAGCATGGCTAGTCACGAACAAAATTAACAAAAAAGGCACGCGAACATTGCGTGTCAAGCGAAAGAAGGAAGATAAATGATCGAACCAAAAAACCGTCCAAATCACGCGTATGACGGTACGCATGGATTGGACGATGATGAAAAACAGCTACTCGACAGCCTTGTGTCTGTTGTGAAGAATTCAAATTTGAGTTTCGAGTCCGTTAACACGGTGCTGATTGTGATGAGTGACGCTCTATATAGTCACGCTCTCAGAACCCGAATGGATTTTCAGAAGCAGGATGATCATGCTGATACTTCAAAAAATCGTCATGAATAATTCCAAGCGTGTAAACGGTTGTGCCACTTTCAACGTCAAACTCTTTGGCAACGGCTAATAGTCTCCAGCCAGATGCAAGGAGCTCGTTGACTTCCTTTTCTGATTGCCTGTGCCAACCAGAAATACGCTTTACGTGATCCACGTTCTCTAATTCCATATTAATCGCCTCCCTTCGAGGTGATTATCTCACAAGAAAGAAGCTAATCGAATGATTAAAGAAAACATGAACTATTCCATCCGCACCTCAAATGGTACTGAAACCGGCTTTGCCGATTCAATTCAGATTCCAGACAAAGGCGGGGTCGTCCAAATCAATAAGCCGAACGGTGAAGTGATTTGGTTGGCACCTGGCACTTATGACATGTTTCGGATGTTTCCGGCAGAACGAACGGAGGGCTAAGCATGAGCAATTTATCTAATCAGCTGGCGCAAAGCCAACAACACACTGCAGTCGCAGCTTCAAGCGTCAAAGGTTTGATGAACTCTGCATCAGTTCAAAAGCGCATGAACGAAGTTATGGGCAAGAATGCCAATGCCTTTACCAGTTCAGTGATCAACCTTGTCAACAGCAGTCAACAGCTTCAGGACGTCGATGCGATGAGCGTTGTTTCATCCGCAATGGTGGCAGCGGCTCTCAACCTGCCTGTGGATCCAAACCTTGGGTACATGTACATTGTGCCGTTCCGCGAGAAAAACAAAGAAACGGGTCAGTGGATGAAGCGGGCACAGCCACAAATGGGCTATCGCGGGTATATCCAGTTGGCGCTTCGAACCGGTCAGTACAAAGCAATTAACGCCAGCGTCGTGCATGAGGGCGAAATCAGTAACTGGGATCCGTTCTCTGAAACGTATGAAGTCGGCGAACGAACCAGCGACAAGGTTATTGGCTACGTCGGGCACTTCGAGCTGTTGAACGGCTTCCAAAAAACCACGTTCTGGACTGTTGAGGAAATGGATGCACACCGCAAGCAGTACAGCAAATCAGGCAATTACAACGGCCAGCGTTCCGGCGTGTGGAAATCCAACTTCGATGCCATGGCAATCAAGACAGTCATTCGAAACCTGCTTAGCAAGTGGGGCATCCTATCCATTCAGATGCAGGAAGCCGTCGCTAAGGACGAGAAGCCGCAAAGCTTTGATCCCGAAACCGGTGAGATCACTCAAGACCCGAAGTGGGTTGATGGCACTGAGGAAACTAGCGACGCCGAAGATGGACCAATCGACAACATCGACCCAGAGCTTGCCAAGCAAGCCGATGAATACTTCAAAAATCAAGACGCCGGCGAATCTCAGGAGGCCTGAGCATGGATGAAGATTATTGCGAATTATGCCAGGTCTGTGGCAAGCAAGACGCTGCGTATATCGGCGGTGGTGAGTTTTGGTGCCAGTCCACTAATGAAATTTACGAAGCCTGGTAGTCAGGAGGTGATCCCATGGCGGACACCGGATGGATAAAGATTTACCGGTCTATCAGGTCAAATTGGCTGTGGGAGAACGGAAACGAACGCTACGCCAAATGGTGGATCGATATTTTGATGATGGCCAATCATGAGCCACGAAAGGTCCTTGTGAATGGCAAGCTGATCGAGATTGGTGTTGGTGAACGACTCACCAGCATCCGGAAGCTTTCTGCTCAATGGGGAGCATCAACACATACCATCTCAAAATTTCTAGATTTGCTGGTCGAAGACGACATGCTGGAAGTCAAAAAGTCGCGCACGGGTGGCACCACGCTGAAAGTCCTCCATTACAGCGTTTATCAGACTTTTTCAACAGAAACGCGCGCAGGGTCTGCTACACAGAATGCTTCAGGGTCTGCCTCACAACCTGCCGCAGGGTCTGCCTATAAACAAGAATTAAAAGAATTCAAGAATGATAAGAAGATATCTACTACTACAGAAGACCGAGAAGCTGCTAACTTTTACCAAGCCAATTTCGGGATGCTGAGTCCTTTCAACATCCAGAAACTTGAGGACTGGGTCAGCGACTTCCAAGCCATCGGCGCGAGTGAGTCTGAAGCCAACAAGATTCTGGTCAAGGGGATGCAAATTGCTTTGACCAGGAACAAGCGAAACCTCGGATATGCAGAAGCTATCTATCGTGACTGGGAAGGCAAGGGTCTGAACTCAGTGGCTGCTATCGATGGCGAGGAAGCAAAGTTCCAGGCAGGCAAGCAGCCAAGCGGTGGTCAGCGTCGCAAGAAACCGGACATCACCACTGAGCCGACACAAGATGACTTGCCATTTTAGGAAGGAGGATCCGCATGAGTGACGGAACAAAATCATTTGCAGAGCTGTTCGCAGCCCTCGAAAACTTTGGCGTCAACTGTCCGACTTGCGGCGCGCCGTTATTTCGACCCAAGGTGCTGAGTCGTGAAACTGGCAAGAAGATGGCCGGCGCGTGCATGAGGTGCGGCTATAAGCAACCACCAACGGAAAAACGGTCGAAGACTACCAAAACGAATCCACAGCTTCAGCATGATGCCCGGAAAAATCGCACCATCGGCTACTATCTCAATTACAGCATCTTTGCCAATGAGTCGATTATGGCCAAGGACTTTGGCAATTTTCGACATGACACACCCGGTCAAAAAGAGCTGATGAATTTCGGAGAGAGCATCGCACAACAAATCATCAACAAGCCTGATCCGGTTCACGCACTCATCGTGGGGACACCAGGCGTCGGCAAGAGTCACATTGCAAACGGCATGCTGGTTGCAATCCAAAAAGGCAGCGACTACCAGATGACCACGATGTTTGTTGACTGGCACCGATTAATGAAACTGCGGAAGCAAGGTTTTTCCGATGACGCCAAGGACGTCAAAGCCAAAATCGATGGGGTCATGGACCAGATGGCCAAGGCCGATGTGGTTGTGATTGATGACATCGGCGCTGATCGCGGCACGGATTTTGACAAAGACCTTGCCGGCGAAGTTTACCGCTTGCGGGAAGACAAAACAGTGATCACGACGACAAACCTAAAGGGCAGCGACCTGCGTGCCTATATGGACGACGAGCGCACCATGAGTCGCATGTCAGCCCATAGCCAAGGCGCAACGTTCGCGGTTCGGGGCATCGCTGATCAGAGAGGAGCGTAAGCTTGAAATCAAGACTGAACACAGCGACTGATTTTGTTACAGACCACTCCATCAGCCTGAAAGCGAAAGGTTTGCTGTGCTACATGATTTGCGCGTCCAATCAAGCAGATTTGACCCTTGACGCACTTACCCAAAGTTCAACGGATGGGCGCTCTGCCATCAGATCGGCATTGCATGAGTTAGTTGCATCGGGATATTTAACTGAGGAGCGAGAACGCCACGAGGGACAGTTTGGCCCGATGTATCGTTTTGCAACTGCATACTCGCGAAAGGAGGAAAACACCAATGGCAAATAATCGAAAACGACTTATCGCGCGCGAATTGCGTCGAGAAATTGTCCATCGCATTGAGGACTACTGGCATTGGGATTGGGTCGTCCAAGTGGCACCAGGTAATTGGATTGGTCGCGCAGAAAATGAGCAAGATTACATTTACGGTCGAATGGATATCATTCTGAGATACCTGTGGAATTACCGTATTATCCCGAAACAGTTGCATCTTCCGGATAACATTCGGGAAGAGCTTGTCAACTGGGATGACTGGTTTGAATATCTGACTGGCACCCCAACAGACAAAACGGAGGCAGAGTGTAAGTGGTCGAAGCGGCTTTATGGAGGTGCAGATGGCTAAACAGTTTTACCTGCGTCGTCCGGAATCGCGCGCACCAGGCGGCTATGAGTATCTGCACCATGTCACCGATATTGATGGCAATGAGTTGCTTGACCTCGTTGAGCTGCCAGGTGAAAACGGTGCAGCAGTATTTGACTCGACCGTCGCATATTACGGAACAAAAAACGGCTATGAAGCCGTTGAGATATCAGGAGATGAAGTACATGGGGAAAGCAATTGATCGCGACGAGCAAATCGCACGTGATTCAGCTCGCGAACGTATCCGCAATTACTTGGATGACTACGGGCTGACAGAACGCGAATTCGCCAACTTGATTGGTTGGCAACGTGCCTCATTACACAACTATCTGGCAGACATGGCGGACTTGCCAGCGTGGGTATATCCAAATGTGGCACAGGTGATGCAGACCACCAAAACCGAATTACGTCGGCCGCTTGGGCCATCAGATTATTTGAAGGAGGAAAAACATGGATGAACTAACTGAAAACGAAAAAGACTTCGCAGCCTTTATCATGGCAACCATCTTGCAGGATCGTCAGACCGGTGCTGGCTTGCTGGTTCTGATGAAGCCGGCAGTCACTACCAAGGTACTCAACTCGATTTATCGAAGCCTTACTGAAAAGAGCAAGTCTCAGATGCGTGCGGCGTTGCTCATTGATCACATCGAAAACGATGCCGACGACGACACATCACTTGAGTTGTTTCGGCCGGATTTACTTCAGGGGGTGCAACATGCGGCTAGCCATTAAACAACTGTTTTGCCGGCATGAATGGCAGTGGGAGTACTACCGTGGTCGACGAACCAGCAAGCAGTATTGCGTCAAGTGTGGCGAACGCCGCGTAAGGGGGATTTAAACACGAATGAACACCGGAAAATTCAAAGGTGGATTCTGTGACTGTTGGGCAGTTGGCAAAATTTTACCTAGCGGAGAAATCCGGAAAGTGTCACCAATCTGCTTCCGAAAACAAAATGCCGAACGCTATCTCTTAGGTTTACGAAACAAAAAGCCGTCAGAAACGTTTCGACTTTGTCACACAACTGGTTGGATGGAGGTATCGCGATGAAATTTTATGCAATCAAGAATGATGAGGGCAAATGGCTGACGTTTGGAGATAACTTCAAAATCGAGTGGAGCATTGACGCATATGCCTTCGTCGATAAGGAAATGGCTGATTACTACGCCGAGGAAAACGATGGAAACGTCGTTCCGCTGGTGGTTGTTGCGGATTCTGTAAAGACCAGTCAGGAGGTACCAAATGAATAAAGAAAAGTCCACATCCAGCGGCACTGGGTTTCTGGGGATGCTGACAATCCTGTTTATCGGCTTGAAACTCACCCATGTGATTGCTTGGAGCTGGTGGCTGGTATTACTTCCAGAATTGATACCTGTGACGCTTATCCTAATTGCCTTGGCGGCTCAAAAAATCGTGGAGGTGATGTCACGATGAAAAATGAAACTCGTTGGTGCATCTATGATCGCATCAAAAAAGGCTACATCAAAGTAGCCGACTCGCAAAAAGGCTACAAGCTCACCAAGAACATCATGGACGCGTTGACTTGGTCAGAACGCACCGACTTCAAGGGTTTGGCTCAAGCATACGAGCGCAAAGAAACTGAGTGGGAATGGCGGCCTCGACCAAACCGCCAACGGTTCCGCGTCACCTACGATGAAAAACACCCGCAGCATGTGACCCATGATGTGACGCTGCCAGTTGATAACCCACCACACATCAACGAAAACGGCTGGTTAGAAGTCGGCGGCGTGGCCACGAATGGGCACAATATCGAGAATATCGTGATCACACCAATCGGCTCGCCATATTACGACAAGACGTTTGGAGGCGGTGAGTGATGAAACGATTTGCGCAGGCACTTGGCCACGGAGTTGAGTTCAGCTGCATCCTCGTGGCAATCATCGGAACGATGTTTTATTACGATTCCGACTGGACGGTAATCTGGCTAACCGTTGCGCTCATCTTGTCGGCCTACTTCTTTTGGGGAGAAGGTGAGGAGTCATGAACCAAATCCTGTTTTTACATTTTGACCAGTTAATAACACAGATGGCCAAGGATGGTAGCTGGCAAGCGCTCAAGGAGCTGCGCGGCATGATCCGGACGTGGAAAGGCGTGAACACTGATTACCACGCTTATATGGCGCAATTACTTCTGGACATCAGCGATTCGCTGCCGAGAGGAGTGGGTGAATGATTGAACTCACAATTATGGGCGAACCTTTACCCCAGACCCGGCCCAGGTATGACGGCCGAGGCAAGTTTGTCCGCGTCTACTACGCCGATAAGTTTCTGGATTATCGCAAGTCCGTCGCCACCCAAGCGGCCAAGCAATACGAAGGTGATCCGCTTTGTGGCCCGTTGCGCATCGATGTGACAATTTTTCGACCGATGCAAAAATCTGGGTCAAAGGTGGTACACGCTAAAAAGCTCTCAGGGCTCATCAGGCCGGTTGAAAAGGGTGACGTGGATAATTACTTCAAATCGGTCACAGACCCGCTCACGGGCTTAATCTGGGTCGATGACGCGCAGATTGTCGAGGCTCACATCTCAAAGTTTTATAGTACAGATCCCCGCGTTGAAATCAAGGTTGAAGAAATCTAGGAGGAAACATCATGAACGAATTGAAAAACAACAGCATTACCGTTAAGGCTAACATCATGACCGCGACTGAAAAGACGGTCAACAAAGCCCAGGTCATGGAACTCAAGGTCCGCATCCCGGCCGATGAATTGGCGGGCAAACGTGACTTGTTGGCCGGTGCTTTAAAAGGAACGGCTCAACTTGTGCTCACCCCGGGACAAACTGAGCTATACCTAGACAAGCCCAGCAAGGAAGCCGATGGTCAGACCGAGATGATCGACAAGGACGGCAAGGTCAAGAACCCTGTGACCAAGCCGGCTGCCAAGAAATCAGCAAAGCCAAAAGTCACCGGCGAAACCAAAGCGGCCAAGGCTGCTGCAAATCCAGCACCAAAGAAAATGGCAGCTTCCAAGAACGCTGGCGTCGTCGATATCTCAACTGCTAAACAGGAGGCAAAGTAATGAAACAAGACAGCCTGATTATCTGGGTGCCATCCGTTGATGGATTCACCACTCTGAAGTTTGGTAACGTCACAGGGCTCACGGAAGACTACCAGCATCTCGTATTCGAATATGACGGCGTTTCGACTGGTGAGCATCGTTCTGCCACGTTTGAGACTGACAAAATCATGGGCTACGCGATCACGGAGGCAATCAAATGAGTTGGCAAGCAGTTGTGTTGATCGTTTTCGGCGGGTTTGTGATTCTAGCAGTGATCGCCATTATTGCCGTTTGGGCGATGTGGTCTAAGGCTTCCGATGCTATCAAGCACGAGATGATGGAGGACGACCATGGCGACAAGAAGTGAAATTCGGCGCAAACACCCAGATTGGAACGTGACAGGCCTAGCACCCATGAATCGCCTGATCAACTGCGCAGGTTGCGGAAAATTTATCGATTTTGGCCACGCATACACATCGCTCGAACAAACTGACGATAGTGGGGCTTTTGGACTTGGTGTCTGCGGCGATTGTTATGCCAAGGAGATTCGGAGAAAGCGAGATGAAGTGCATGGGTAAGAAGAAATCGGCGGTCAAGAAGAAGCGTCGTCGAATGATGCAGGCACGTCGGGACAACGAGGCTAAGATCAGTCTTGAAAAAGAGCGAGCAAGCTACGGCGGCAAATTGACATTTGATGAGCTACTGGACAAGACTTTGCACCCGTATGGCTAGACACAAAAATAGGCCACCTCGAAAGGCAGCCATTAAGATTAGCTCGACACCTAATCTTAGCACAAGGGGTGGCCAATGTGAGTGTGAAGTATACGGCGACGAGGTTTAGTTGGCTGGAGAGCTACTTGGCCAACGAGGAAGAAATTGCGAGTCTTGAGCTTAACAAGAAGCGGACTGAAATTGAATTACGTCGGTGGACGGATGGCGACCTGGCACATGTTCGGATCCAAAAAGGTTCGCATGGAGCAAAGGTCGAAGAAGCACTAGCTGAAATCAATGCAGCACTTGCCGAAGACAAAGAGTTGCAGGCAATCACGCTGGATCTCATCGAACGCTTTGACGGCCTCGAAAACACCATCCTGCGCCGCAAGTATGTGGATGGCATGAGCCTGATGGATATCGCCAACTGCGATGATATCGGCTACTCGTATTCGACCATCAAGCGAGTCCATGCCGAGCTCAAGCACACCCTCAAGTTCTTGGATAAGTGGGATGTGCCGGGCCCAGGAGATGTCACCGACGTGGTATCAAAAAAGTCTGACCGTGATGGTGCCGACACCTTGATTAAGCCGTGATATCTTAATAGCATCGAATGATTCAAAAACGCAGAGTAAATGCACGCATAGCGTGAAGCTTTTGGTTGGGACTGCCTGCTCGTCCAATCAGTGAACCGCTATTGTGCCAAGCAATTAGAACGGCAGAGGCATGGCGATTGGGGCGGCAATAGCCGTGTGTGGCCGTAGCTCAGTAGGCAGAGTCATAGTGTCGCGGGTTCGAGTCCCGTCGGCCACATTTTCGTGGCGGAAAACACGGCAAATTTCCACTTTCCTAAACTCTCCTAAGTTTGGAAAACTTATTTACAGGTCGGCGTTTTGTCACGGGGACGTCGATCATTGCCAGGCACCCCTTAACCTGGCGAACCTCCTTTTTAGGAAAACCCCAACCCAGCCGGCAGTTGGCGAGTAGCTGCTGCCGGTCATAAGCACGAACACGCGGTGCTGTGCTACATCACAAATCTGAAAGATTAGAGGTGCAGCCTCCTGCAATAACTCATAGCGTGCGAGTTTTATTCTAGCGGTAAGTCGGCGGAAAACGGCTGTCCACATAGGCGTCCAAGATTACTCTTGCGGCGCTATTTTATTGCAATCGCGGAGGTGTGGTGATGACCTGATGACACATGACAAAACACGACGTCTAGCGAAATTTTACAAGCTGACCGTGAAACAGCAAAAGGCGATTGTCTTGCTGTTTGATGGAAAGCTAACCAAGACAGAAATTGCCGATGCTGTCGGGGTCGCTCGGACTACACTTCCGGCATGGCATAAGCGACAAGATTTCCAAGATGGTATCGCTGAATACAACCGATACATGCTCGCCGGGTTAGGCGCTGAAGCCATTCGACAAATGGGGAGCTTGATGCGTGGCGCTCGTTCAGAAATGGTGCGATTTAACGCGGCACAATACATCATCGATAAAACCAACGTCGCCGATGATTTACAGGCAGCACTTGTTGAACGTGCTCAAGCCGAGGCTAAGATTGCCGCTGCTAAGGCTAAGGTCTACGAGGACGAGACCGATGATAGTGGCAGTTATGGTTTGATCGTCGATATTCCAAGAGAGGAGGCTGAGACCGATGGCGTGGCCAAAGGCAAGTGAAATCATAGCGCTGGCGTTCTGGCCACTCTACTGGGACGTGGTTGACCGGAAACACGATAACTACTGGCTGCCAGGTGGGCGTGGATCTACAAAGTCCAGTTTTGTTTCGCTGATCATCGTGCTTCAGATGATGCGCGACGAAAATGCCAACGCCATCGTTTTGCGGAAGCAACAGAGTGAATTGCGTGAAACAGTGTATGACCAGTACTTGTGGGCAATTGACGCTCTTGGCGCTGATACACTGTGGCACGCGTCTGTGTCACCGCTCAAGCTGACATACAAGCCAACTGGCCAGCAGATTCGTTTCAAAGGTGTCGATAAGCCTCGAAAAATCAAGTCGCAAAAGTTTCGTCATGGATACACGAAATTCATCCATTTCGAAGAATGTGACGAGTTTACTGACTTGCGAGAAATTCGGAACGTCAATCAGTCGCTCAAACGTGGTGGCAATGACATCGTTGATTTTTACAGCTTCAACCCACCGGCGTCCCTCAACAACTGGACAAATCAGGCTGTGATACAAGCGGGCTTGCGGGCTGACACGCTCGTCCACAAGTCCAACTACCTGACCGTGCCAAAGCAATGGCTGGGGAAAGGCTTCATCGCCGAAGCGGAACAGCTGAAGAAAGATAATCCTACTGCTTACGCTCACGAATATCTGGGCGAAATCACTGGGACTGGTGCTGAGGTCTTCACAAACTTGACACTGCGAGAAATCACTGACGAGGAAGTCGCATCGTTTGATCACACTCGACGCGGGCTCGACTTTGGGTTTGCTCGCGACCCACTGGCCTACATGCAGTTGAATTATGACCCGACATATCGTCGACTCTATATTTACGGCGAGATTTACAAGGTAGGACTGAGCAATCACAACGCGGTCGAGGCAATCAAGCACGCCAACCCTGACAATCTCGTGATCTATGCTGACTCCGCTGAGCCTCGCACCGTTTACGAGTTTCACGATGCCGGTCTCAATCTGTATGGTGCTCGCAAGGGCAAAGGCTCTCGTGAGTATGGTATGAAGTGGTTGCAGGACTTACGCGAGATCATCATTGACCCGATTCGATGCCCGAATGCTGCCCGCGAATTCAGTGGCTATGAGTTGGCCAGAGACTCAAACGGCGGCTTTAAGGCGGGCTTCCCAGATGGCAATGACCACACGATTGACTCGACCCGATATGGCGAACAAGACGACATGAAAAGAGGTGCGCGGTAACGAATGGAAATCGAAAGCCTTAAAAGATTACTCAAAAATACAGCGGCTGAGCACACGCACTTTGTAGAACAAAGTCAGAAAAGCCTCAGCTACTACAACAACAAAACCGATATCACCATTCGCAATGGTGGCGAGTCCAAGGTCAACAATGATGGTGCTGACAAAGATAAAGGCCCACTTCGTCGAGCTGATTATCGTGTCTCAAGCAACTTCCATCAGATTCTAGTCGACCAAAAAGCTGATTACTTGGCCAGTAAAGCGCCAAAGATCGATACCGGCATCGATGCAACCAATAAAGTTATTGATCAAGTGCTTGGTGATGACTTTGCCGCAACGCTTCAGGAGCTGTGTGTGGACGCGTCAAATTGTGGGGTTGCTTGGCTGCATGTTTGGCACGATGATGCTGCTAACAAAATTCGATATGCGCCTATCCCGCCTGACCAGGTTATCCCACTGTATGCAGGTGACACTGACCGCACGCTCTTAGGCGTCTGTCGCAAATACGCGCAGATTGACCCGGAGGACGGGACACAATACACCGCCATCGAATACTGGGACAAAACCACGGTCACAACTTATCGCATGGATCACGGCGATTATCAAAGCTTGCGTTTGCTCAAGCAGTTTGTACTAAGCGATGCCTCAACTGGTAACGAAACTGGTGATCCAACTGCCGTGCTTGAGCATGGTATGGGTGAAGTCCCTTTTATCCCATTTCGAAATGGCAAGTTTGAAAAGCCGGACCTACAGAAATACAAAGGTCATATCGATATTTATGACCAGGTGTACAACGGCTTTGCCAACGACTTGGCTGACGTCCAGCAGGTGATCCTTGTACTCACCAACTATGGTGCACAATCGCTCGATGAGTTTATGACCGAGCTCAAGGACAAAAAGGCTGTCAAACTCGATTCCACGATGCCTGATGATAAGAGTGGTTTGACCACACTAACCATCGACATTCCAACTGAGGCGCGCCAGGCAATGCTTGACCTCACCTTTGACGACATTTTTGTCTATGGCCAAGGGGTCAACCCAAAGCAACTCTCAGCCGGTACCAACACAACTGCTGTCGCGATCAAAATGCTGTATGGCCAGCTTGAGTTAAAGGCTGCGACAACAGAAACGTATTTCCGTCAAGGTGTCTCTCGACTTGTGCGCATGATCTTGCGTCGCTCTGGTGTGGCCAACGCTGATACCTGTGAGATAACGCAAACGTGGACGCGGTCACTCATCAGCAATGATCTGGAACGCGCAGACATCATCTCAAAGGTGGCTGATCACACTTCCCGCAAAGCCTTGGCTCAGGGGAATCCACTTGTTGAAGACGCTGAGCAAGAACTCAAAGATCAAGATGACGACACTGAGCACGAAGCAGAACAACAGGCTTTACACCCAGACCCATTCTCGAATCTCATGGGAGCTCAGCAGGCGGCACATGGAGCTGTGGACGGTTCCAAAGATGATGACGGGGATAAATCCTCACCCAACCGTAAAAAGGGCGTAGACGATGAATAGGCGCGATTACTGGCATGGCCGATATTTGCAGATTCGGGCGGCTAACGAGCTCAGCACTATCCGCTTTGAGCAGGAGATGGTGACGACAGTCGACGCCCTCAATACCAAAATCAATCAGGAACTGGTCAGCTGGTATAAGCGATACGCTCGCACTGCAAAGGTCGATTTTGGCACATCAGCGGAGATCCTCAAAAAAGCACGGACGGAGGGCTGGCATCAGACTATCGACGAGTTTCAGCGTTTGGCTGTCCAAGGTGGTCACACTGACGAGCTCGACATGGAGTACATCCGATCGCAAACAGCTCGCTTGGAGCAGTTACAGATTCAGCTTATTTCGGTGATTGCACCGATCATCCCAGAGCTCACCAACTCGATGAGCGATGAATTAATTGAGCAATATCGGTATCAGTACGAGCATGCGATGTATCTCAATGAGATGGCCAGCGGTAACACCGGCAACTTTGCAACGTTTGATAATGAGTCCCTCAAACTCGTGGTCGCACAACCGTGGGCAGGGGATGATTTCAGTCACCGAATCTGGCGAAACTTTCAGCAGGATTTGCCCAACATGCTGATGAAGACCTTATCGGAGAGCGTCGTGCTTGGCCGAAGCCCAAAACGCCTTGCTCATGAGCTGTCGATGACCCACAAGCAATTTACCGAGGCTAACCTGCATCGGCTGATAAACACCGAAATGGCACATATCGATGAGTCTGCAAATTATCAGGCACTGGTGGATGTCGATGCCGAATGGTACGAACACTTGGCCACGCTTGAGAGCCATACGTGCGAAATATGTGCCAAGCTTGACGGAAAACATTTCAAGATGAGTGAGCGAGCGGATGGCGTAAATTACGCACCAATCCATCCGCATTGCCGTTGTGACGAAGTGTACTGGGAACCAAACATGCCAGCAGTCGGCAAGCGCTGGTCACGTAATCCCGTTACTGGTAAACGCCAGATGGTTCCTGGCATCACGTTCACCGAATGGCGCAAACAATACGCAGCTTAATATCTCGCCCCAGACATGGCGTAAAAAGGTCTATTTTTAATGCCCGATCGCGGTCGTCCCGCGAAAAAATAACGGATGGGCGGAAAGGATTCATCATGACACGCGAAGAACTCAAAGCAATGGGGCTCAGTGATGAGCAGGTCGATCAAGTGATGGCATCACACGGCAAAGCAACTCAAAAACTACGTGATGCCAACAATAAACTCAGCCAACAACTCGACGAAGCAACAACCGGGTCGACTGAGCAGGCCACTCAAATTGATGACCTCAACAAGCAACTTAAGGCCGCTAACAAAAAGGCTGGCCAAGTGGATGATTTGTCCAAGCAATTGGAAGCAGCAAACGGCAAACTCAATCAGAGCACGCTGGATGCGGCAGTTAATGCTCAGCTTTCCAAGGCAAAGGTGCGCAATGCTAAAGCGGCGCGTGCCTTGCTAGATCCAGACTTGCTCAAGCTCGATAACGAGGGCAAGGCTCCAGACCTTACCGAACAAATTGCCGCACTCAAAGAAAGCGACGGCTATCTGTTTGACGAGGGCACCAAGAACAATTACAAACCTAACTCTGGCAAGGGCGGCACGCCTGATATGACTCAGGCAATGGTTGACGCATTTAAAGGCGGCGCCCCTGCTACCCCACCAGCAAAATAAGGAGATGTAACACATGGCAACATTAAACTACGCAGACGCGTATCAAGCAGCATTGCAACAAGCTTTTTATGATGGCCATCTTTTCAGTGCCAAGCTTTGGAATTCACCATCAAACAACGTTATTAAATTCGACGGGGCCAAGCACATCAAGGTACCACGTCTGACGATTGACGAGGGTCGTAAAGACCGCACTCGCCGCACAATCACTACCCCTGCGGCCAACTATTCCAACGATTGGGACTCTTACGAACTGACCAACGAACGTTATTGGAGCACTTTGGTTGATCCATCTGATATCGATGAATCCAACATGGTGATCAGCATTGCTAACATCACTAAGCAGTTTAACTTGGATGAAAAGATGCCTGAAATGGATCGCGAAATGTTCTCCAAGTTATACAGCGAAAAGGAAAAAGCTGCTGACGGCGGCATCACCACCGATACATTGACTGAGGACAATATCCTTGAAGCCTTTGATCAAATGATGGTCGATTTTGACGAACAACGCATCCCGTTGGCCGGCCGTGATCTTTGGGTAACTCCACAAATCAACCGGATGCTCAAGACTGCTGTGGCCAAGAACCGTACTCTGATTTTGACTGATACAGCCAACATCAAGCGCTCTGTATACAGCTTGGATGACGTTAATCTCAATGTTGTGCCATCCGACTTGATGCAGACTGCATTTGACTTCACCACTGGGTCCAAAGTAGTTTCTGATTCCAAACAAATTCAAATGTTCCTGATTTTCAACGGTGTTCAAATTGCGCCACAAAAGTACAGCTTCGTTGGGTTTGACGCTCCATCTGCTCAAAACTCCGGGAATTACTTGTACTACGAACAATCTTATGATGACGTTTTGCTCTTGAAGACCAAGACCAAAGGGATTTCGTTCGTCGTTGCAAATAAGCCAGCTGCGGCTGATTCTGGCACTGGTGCAGCGTCGGGGGAAGCCTAGCGCTGTCTGGCGTTAATGTGACGCCTACTCCAGACGGCGCTATCATCACAGCCAAGTAGGCAGGAGGATAGCAAATGGCAAAACTAGCAATTTTTAAAAAGGGTGAGTCCACGCCGTTGATCACTTCGGGTGACGACGGCAAAGCGACAATCACTGGCTTGGCTCCCGAAACTTCGGTTGCCGCCGGCGATTATCAAGCCGCGCTCACTGATGGTAAAACCTTTGGCGATAAGATTGATGTTCCGGGATTTACAGTCCTTAAGGCACCAAATCCAGCAATGGGAATCAAACTGCAAGCAACAATGTCGCTTAAGGTTGGTGACACGAAGAAACCAACACTTGCAGCCGATCCCGTCGACGCGGATGATGCTGAAGCTGTGGTTGCTGCTACGACATATAAGTCCAGCGATGAAGCTATTGCGACCGTTGCCACCGATGGCACAATCACTGCGGTGGCTGTTGGCTCAGCTACCATCACTGCGACAAGTGGCTCCTTTACTGGTGACTGTAAAGTTACTGTTGCCGCTGCAGCTTAGGGAGGTGGCTTAGATGGCTGATGATCGCAGAGCAGACTTGCTCAAAAAGGTCACCACTTTGGCCACGACACCTGAAGACATGAGTCAAGAGGCAGCCACTGCCACACTGAGCTTTGCGCTCGACAAAGTCATCGACGACGTTTGTGCCTACACCCATATCGACTGGGAGAAGCTCCCGACACAGCTCAACACGACTATCGTTTCGATGGTCTTGCACGCTGTGGCTGAGCTTGGACTCTTAGCATCGATTAATGGCGAATCAGGGCAGGTTTCCAGCCTTTCAGAGGGCGACGAGTCCGTTTCCTTCCTTTCACCGCTGGACGCGTTAGACAAGCTCTCTGGGGCAAATACGGTGACAGGTGATTTTCTCCGGGTGCTTAACACCTATCGGGTGGTCAAATGGTGAGCTTATCTTATGCATACAATCGCATGGCCAAGGTCAAGCACTTGCTGGACAACGTCAAAGTCACGATTTGGACGACGGGGACTGTCAAAGATGGCCCCTTTACCAAGCCGGGCAAGCCAGTGGCAATCGTCACTGACTACTCAGCAAGGGTCATTAAGGGCACGCTCAACACACAACAGCAGCGCGAATTTCTGCCTGACACTTATGACGCCATCTTGATCATCGACACTGGCATTGATATTCCGGCCGGTTGCACGATCGATGCGACTGACCTGGCAGGCCAAGTGACACACTACACGCGCGCTACTCGCGGTTATGCCGGCTATCATAGTCATCAAGAGGTGGCGATGGTCCTAGACGCAAAGGCAGGTGATCAACATGCCAAAATGGGCAACGGTTGACGATGAGCAGTTTCAGGCGTTTGCCGAGAGCTTGCATCGTGCTGCTGACGGCGGCTTCAAAGAAGCTGTTGAAAGTGAAATTGGCAAATCTGCTCAAATCATGCTCAAAGAGATCAAGGCGCGCACTCCGGTTGATTCTGGGATGTTGCGTCGGCGTTGGCGAATAAAGGCTGTGTCATATCAGGCACCGGCCTTTTTGCTTACTCTTACAAATTCGGCTGAGTATGCGAGCTTTGTCGAAAATGGTCACCGTCAAAAGGTCGGTCAATATGTCCCGGCAATCGGTAAGCAACTCAAAAAGCCGTGGGTTGATGGTCAATTTATGATGCGAGACGGCGTCATGGAGTCAATGCCTGACGTTCAAGACCGACTGGCGCAAGGTGTGGCCAAAGCAATCACTGAAATCTTCGGAGGTGACTAGATGGAAGATATGACAAAAGCAGTTGGTAGTCAGTTAGCTGTTTACTGGCCCGATTTGCTCATCTATAGCGAGAACATGCCCGACGACTTCTCGACGCCGTCCTTGTATGTGCATCGTATCGGCTTATCCCGGTCGCCAGCAAACGTTGGCACTCGCCAGAAACGGCGATACAGCTTTCAGGCGGTCTTTTTCCCTGACGAGGATAACGTCGGCAATATCAACGGGCAATTAGATGCTGCGGCTGAAATCTTTGCTGACAACCTTGAGGTGATCGGTGGCAAATACCGCGTCCAAAACTTGGAAATCAATGTTGATCGGGATGAGCAAGTCGTCCAGGCAACATTTGACCTAATTTTCCACGTCGAAATTGTCTTTGACCAGGTAAAACAACAATCTCTTGACTACACAGGAGGTCTAAAAGATGGCAACTAAATCAAAAGCACCTCAGTGGACTAAAGTCGAGTTATTATCGGCTGTTAATCTCACTGGGGCCGAGCGCGATGTCATGATGGTCGCGCTGAATGATGGAAAACTTTACACGATCGATGAGGCTAAGGCCGCGATCAAAAAGACTAAAGGAGGCTTGTACTAATGGCAGGCGGAACTTTTACAACGATGAGCAAGAAGCGCCCAGGCGCATACATCAATATCAATGCTCCACAAAAATCTGTGGGGTCCTCTGATGCGACCAGTGGGGTCGTATTTTTTATCAGCGGTGTTGGCACAGGTTGGGGTAAAAACGGTGTGATCAAGCTCAATGCCGGCTCCAACTTCAAGCAAGCAATCGGCGTGGATCCATATTCGGACCTCGCCGGCGTCAACGCATCTTCTACCGAAGACGGCGCAACAGTTTTGGTTGATGCTCAACTGGCGTCGACCATGATTGGCCTGCGTGAAACCCTTAAAGCCGCACAGACTGTGTTATTTTACAACGTAAACTCTGGTGCCAAGGCAACACTGACTGATGAAACTCTGCCATGGAGTATCACCGCCAAGTATCCTGGTACACGTGGCAATGACGTCCGCATCTCGGTGACCAAAAACGCAGCGTTAAGCGAAGGCCCAGCATCCGTCACGGTAACGACATATTTCGGTACCCAACAAGTCGATAGTCAATCGGTGGCCAAGGCGAGCGCTTTGGCATCAAACAATTATGCTGACTTTGCGGTGACTGAAGCAGCCACCAAAGATGATGGTGTAGCGTTGCTTGCGGCAATCACGAGTAGCACGACTCAATCCCTTACCGGTGGGACCACAGATGAATCCGCAACGGCTGACACTGACACGCTTATCAACGCGATGGAGACCCAGGACTTCAATACGATGGTCTCGGCGGGACAAGCTGATGACGCCGGCATCCATACCCTTCTGGTAACCACGGCCACTCGTTTGTGCGAAGAGGAAGGCCAAAAGGTTACGGCTGTCGTGCCAGCCACGATTGGGGCTGATAGCGAACACGTTATCGCAGTAGCAAACGCGGTCATCTTGTCAGACGGCACCGAACTCACTGTGAGCCAAACTTGCGGGTGGGTCGCTGGTATCGAAGCTGCTGCAGACGTGAACCAATCATTGACCTATACAGCTTACCCAGATGCAGTTGACGTGGCTAAGCGGTTGACGAACGACGAAACCGAAGATGCTTTGTCGAACGGTCAGTTGTTATTCACCGTTCGCCACGATGGTTCTGTGGTGATCGAGCAAGACATCAATTCTTTGCATAACTTCACGGCATCAAAGAGCGCCGACTTATCCAAAAACCGTGTGATGCGAGTATTGAACGATATCGCCAACAACACAAAGGATACCTTTGAAGCTAACTTCATCGGTAAGGTCAACAACGATGCGACCGGCCGAGATCTCTTTAAAGCCAACCGAGTGGAATATCTTACTCAATTAGCATCCATCGGTGCCATCCAACCATTTGAAGTGGACGACATCACGGTTGCGGCCGGAGATGAGCTTGACCAGGTCGTTGTGACCTTGGGCATCCAACCAGTGGACGCAATGGAAAAACTGTACATGACGGTGACAATTTAAGGAGGATGATCACACATGGTTAAAACTTTAGCGCCTGGGGATACGATCTCCAGCAAACAAGCAACCATCTTCGCAACGGTCAATGGTAAGAATATCAACATTATCGAATGTCAAGAACTGACTGCAAAGATTGAAAAGAACAAAGAACAAGTCCAAGCAATTGGCAGCATCTGGACTGGTCACAAGACTACCAGCCTTGAAGGTACTGGGTCCTTTAACCGGTATGTGGTGAACTCTACTTGGATTCAAGCACATCAAAGCTTGTTAGATGGTGGTGCAGACCTCTACTTTTCGATTAACGCGACCATTGAAGACAAGACTTCCA
Source organism: Lacticaseibacillus salsurae (assembly GCF_045862175.1). Taxonomy (NCBI): domain Bacteria; kingdom Bacillati; phylum Bacillota; class Bacilli; order Lactobacillales; family Lactobacillaceae; genus Lacticaseibacillus; species Lacticaseibacillus salsurae. The sequence continues at coordinate 26,967 of NZ_BAAFZI010000020.1, forward strand.
GCGTTGGCAAGCAAACTATCTTGATCAGTGGGGTCAACCTAGACGACATCAACTTGCTCAACCTAAGTTCTGATGATGGCTTGATTACCGATGAATCTGACTTCACGTTCGAAAACTGCAAGCTCATCACGCCGTTTACTGGTATCAAGGCTTAGTCACACAACTTCCAAAAGGAGAAATTACCATGGCAGAAAATAACAACATCGTATCTATTGACGCGTTCCTTCGAAAGAACGTTGCTTCGACCGAAACCCAAGAAGTCAAGTTTGACCGATTCGGGGCACCTTTCATGATCCAGTCTGTGTCTGAAGCGAAGGCAGATGCTTTGCGTAAACGGGCAACCACCAAGGTCAAGCAAAACGGCGCTTGGACAACTTCCACTAACACCAACTTATTCGTTGACTTGCTGGTTACTGAGGCCATCGTGGCTCCCGATTTAAATAACGCGCAGCTACAATCCGACTGGGGCACTCCAGGCAAACCAATCGATACCCTGAAGGCCATGCTTTTGGTCGGCGAATATGCTGAACTTGCCAAACAAGTGCAGTCCTTATCTGGATTTGAAACCGAAGACCTCGAAGAAACAGCTGACGAAGTAAAAAACTAGTCAGGGCCGGGAACGGTCCCGAATTTCAGTATTACTTTCATGCGATGTATGAATTTGGCTGGACTCCTCAAACTTGGGAGTCCTTTTCGTTTAGAGAAAAGGCCATGGTGATCGCGGGTATCAATATCCACTCCGAGGAAGAAGACAAGGCGCAGAAAGCAGCTGAGCGCAAAGCACGACGCGCTCGGCACTAGGAGGATGATATGGCAACAATTAGTACAACCATAGCCATCCAGGACCGCGTGACCTCTGTCCTCAACTCGATGGCTCGTGGCGCTGACAAGGTGGCTTCTGGATTCAGCAAAATTAAGCAATCGGCTAGTGGCAACTTAGGCAGTGGCTTCAAGGCACTTGGTTCCACTATCAATGATCTTGATGGCAAGATGCAAAAGTCATCAGGCTTGATGAAGTCAATGCTTGGCGCTAACCTGATTAGTTCTGGCATCACTACTGGCATTGGCGCGATTAAAAATGGCATCGTTGGATTGGGCAGCGATTTGAGCGAAGCGTCTGCTACCTGGCAAACGTTCCAGGGAAACATGTCAAACCTCAAAATGCCGCAAGCCCAAATCAATGGGACCAAGAAGCAATTGCAAGAATTTGCCCAAGCCACCATTTACTCAGCTAGTGACATGGCATCGACGTACTCACAGCTTGCCGCCGTGGGGACGAAAAATACCACACAACTGGTTAAAGGCTTTGGTGGCTTAGCGGCCGCCTCTGCCGAGCCGTCACAAGCGATGAAGACTTTGAGCCAGCAAGCTACACAGATGGCTGCAAAGCCTAAGGTCCAATGGGAAGACTTCAAGTTGATGCTTGAACAGTCTCCAGCCGGTATGGCTGCGGTGGCGAAAACGATGGGCGTAAGCACCGGCCAGATGATCAAAAACATCCAGGCCGGTAAGGTTGCGACATCCGACTTTTTCAACGCGGTTTCTAAGACTGGGACAAATGCCAATTTCACCAAGATGGCTACGCAATTTAAGACCGTTGGTCAAGCGGTCGACGGGTTGAAAGAAACTGTCACCAACAAGCTTCAAGGTGCGTTTGATCGCGCAAGCAAGGTTGGTATCAGCTTTGTTTCTGGCTTAGCTGACAAGATTCAGGCGGTCAATTTTGATGCCTTAGCAGATAAGGCAATGGCAGCCTTCACCAAAATCCAGCAGGCCGTTTCCACCTTTGCATCTGGCTTCAGCTCTACATTTGCGATGACGGATGTACAAGACGCTTTTGTTGGCGTCAAGTTGGCGATTGGCGATGTGATCAATGCTTTGGCGGGTGTCGATAAAGGTGCTTCACCAATGGAGGGGCTCAAGAAATTGGGTACCGAAGTCGGTCACGGCATAAGCATCGCGGCCAATGCTGTGCAAAAGCTGGCCAACTTTATCAGCTCGCTAGATCCCAGCACCATTCGCACAATCTTCTCGGTAGTCAAGAGCGGGCTGGTTGCTTTCGTTGCGTTTCGCGTTGCTGTTGCGGGTATCGCTAAGGCTTTCAAGGCTTGGGAAGCGGCCATGCAAGCTGTACAAACGGCTAAAAGCATCGCTGGGGCCTTTGGCTTGATCGAAAAGACCGCAAAGCCTGCCGCTGATGGTGCTGGTGCTATGGGCAAAGCCGCAGGTAAAAGTGCCGGCGATATGCTCAAACTTGGAGCTGCTGCTCTGATGGTTGGTGCTGGCTTGGCACTCGCCGCTGTTGGTATGGGCGTCTTAGCTTTCTCCGCGATCAAGCTTGCAGCGGCTGGCCCAGGTGCGGTCGTGACCATGTTGCTGATGGTTGCGGCGTTGGCTGGACTGATTGCAGTCGTGAGTGCTGTTGGTGCAGGACTTACTGCGGCTGGTCCGGGGATGTTGATGTTTGGTGGCGCTCTGATGATGATCGGTGCCGCGGTTTTGATCGCAGCTGCTGGTATTTTGGTGCTGTCAATGGCGCTTCCAGCTGTCGCTCAATATGGGACTGCCGCCGCTATAGGTCTCTTGGCTCTTGGCGGTGCGATGCTGGTCTTTGGACCTGGGGCAATCGTGGCCGCGGCAGGACTGGTGCTTTTGGGTGCTGGCTTACTAGTCGTAGGTGCTGCGGTCATCGTTGCGGCTGTTGGAGTGCTTGCCTTGGGAGCAGGAATGCTCTTACTTGGCGCTGGCACGCTGGTGGTTGCAGCGGGTATGACGATTCTGGCGGCTGTCTTTCCGTTGATTGCATCATCAATCATGGGGGTAGCTGGTGGATTTGCACTCACGGCGGCGTCGCTGGTGCTATTAGCGCCAACGGCTTTGCTCGCGGCAGTTGCAGTTGCCGCCCTTGGTGCGGGCCTCCTGATCATGGGTGCCGGTGCACTCGTGGCAGGCGTTGGCTTGCTTGTGCTTAGCGCGCCACTGATGCTGATAGCTGCCTTCGGACAAGCCGCAGCACTTGGCTTTGTTGCCATGGCTGGAGCACTCATACTCTTTACGCCGGCGGCTCTGCTTGCTGGTGCCGCATCGGTGGTACTGGGTGCAGGACTGGTCGTTCTTTCGGCCGCGGTAATTATCGTTTCCGTCGGACTTACGGCCATGGCTTTGGCTATGACTTTGCTGAGTGCAGCGACGATGGTTGTTGCGCTAGGGATGACAATGCTTGCGGTCACACTGCCGATAATTGCAGCGACAGTAATGACGGTAGCGGCTGGCTTCAGTCTGATGACAGCATCGCTTCTGGTGCTTGCACCTATGGCTGCACTTGCGGCCGCCGCTGTCACCGCACTTGGTATCGGCTTAGTTGCTCTTGGCGCTGGTGCTTTAATCGCTGGAGCGGGAGCGGTGGTACTTGGAGGAGGCTTAGTTGTTGTTGCGGCCGGACTTGGTCTGGTAGCTGTAGCAGCTGCCGCGACTGGTGCTGGCTTGATAGCATTGGGCGCAGGTGTTCGTTCTGTGGCCGCAGCGTTTGTTGCAGCTGGTTCGATGATTGTGTCGGCCATCTCTGGTGCAATGCGTAATGTGATTTCGGCGGTACGCACAGGTATTAGTAATGCTGTCTCGGCGGCGAAGTCATTCGGTAGCGCGTTGGTCTCTGTTGGTGTTGATCTCATCAAAGGCTTGATCTCTGGGATTAAGTCAATGGTAGGTAACGCAATCTCAGCAGTCGAGGGTGCGGTCAAAGGCGTCGTTGCAAAAGCTAAGTCTTTGCTGCATATTGGCTCGCCATCCAAGCTCTTTAAAAAGTTTGGGCGGTGGACCCTCGAAGGCTACACAATCGGTGTCAATGATCGAGCTGAACAGTCTGCGAACGCGATGGGTAATGCAATGGCTGGCGTCGTTGACGCCGGTAGTGGCATGACCATTGCAGGTCCGTCAGTCATCAGCAGTGATCCGATTGCGGCCGTGTCTGCTGATATGCGGGCTATGGCCACTGTGGCACAACCTAGTCTGGGTGTGACTGGTCCAACTATGGACAGTCAGAATCCGGCGAAAGCAGCGGCGCAAGATGTGGCAGCGATGCAGTCTGTCACTGGTAACGCGGCAACTTTATCGGGTCCCGTTGTTGCGAGTGTAGATCCTGCCGCTACCGTAGCCAAGGACTATGCCTCGATGAATGCAGTGAAACAACCAGCATTGACAGTTGCTGGTCCGGCCGTGACAAGTAGCAACCCGGCGGTTTCAGTTGCTAGTGATATGTCTGCCATGAAGCAGGCCAGTCAAGGCAATATCGGAACCGTGCAAGGCCCATCTGTAAAAAGCATGGGCCTTGGCGACCGTTTGGCGACCGGCTTTGATCATGCGGCAACCGCTGTTGGCAACATCAAGGACGCACTGGCTTCATTACCTACTAAGGCTGCTGTGGCTATTCAAGGCAACTTTGGTGGCTGGGGTGCGACCCCGTCACTCGCTACGGATACACCGATGATGACCGCGCCGGCCATGAATGTCCAAATGCCGTCGCCGACTGTTGACGTGATGACTGTACCATCCAAGCCGATGGACACGCCGACGACTGGATTTGTCCAAAGCAGTCCAGAAGTCACAAGCGCACCAGTTAACTTGTCTGCAGGTGGCAACACGACGAGCACGACAAATCATTCTGAAACTCACACAGTCAACGTGGAGGCTGGTGCGATCAAAATCATCGCTGACAAGGACACACCGATTGAAGAAATTGTCCAAGCGTTTGAGGACTACCTTAAGAAGCGCGCGGCTCAACAATTATAGAAATGGAGATGAACGTTATGGATCACATGGGTGTCTACATTACGGATTCCGCCAATAAGACGGTGGAATTACCGGTAGCACCCTCTGAGTTCAAGATCAAACGTGAACTCGGGGGAGATACGATAACCATTTTGGGGCTTGGTGATGTGCGACAGCTTGGGCTTGAAAAGCTTCGGTCAATTAGTATACCTGGTGCATTTCCACTGAATCCAAAAGCTGCGTCCTGGTGTACAGCTGAGAAGCTACTTAGCAGTGCCGATGACTATATCCATTTTTTTGATGCAGCATACAAGAAAAAGAAGCCGGTGCGCTTGGTTTTGTCCGGCACCAGTTTAAATTTTTCAGCAGTGATCACCGCATTTGAGTATGGCCCTGCAAAAGGTTCGACCATCGAAATGGAGTACGAACTGGAACTCAGTGAGTATCGCGAGACTAAGGCGCTGAAGACTGTTGTCAAGATTGTAGAAAAAAAGAAGTATGTAGCACCGAAACCCAAGCCGCGTCCTAAGCCTCCAAAGAAAATCGGAATTGGATCAACGGTTATTGTTAACGGTCGGTTGCACCGAGATAGTTATGGATCCGGTCCAGGTCAAACCGAGCACAATGCCACTCGAAAAATCAATTTCCATGCGCCCGGGCGTAAGTGCCCGTGGCATGTGACGACGTTGAGCGGAGGTTGGCGTGGTTGGGTGGAAGCCGGAGCAGTGAAAGCGAAGTGAGTACATGACTGTGACACAAATGCAGATTCACACGCGTGGTAGTACCGACTACTGGGACTGCCGTACATTGCTAAAATCTGCGCCGACTTACACAACTGATCCCGACTTCGCTGCAGGCACGCTAACTTTTGACCTTATCGAAGTCAATGAGGGTTTCACCCCTAAAAATGGCGATGAAGTTCGTTTTTCATGGGATGGCCATAAGGTGTTCTTCGGTTATATCTTTACGGTCAATTATTCGTCGGATGAAGTCTTTAGCTGCACGGCCTATGACAAGCTCAGATACCTCAAAAATGAGGATAGTGTCGTGTGGCCGGTATCGTCAATTGGTCAACGGTTTACGACTGCATGCAAAGCTTCAGGAATATCTTACAAAGTCATCTATGATCCAGGGTATCGGTTACCAACTAAGGTGTCCGATGGGGTATCGTATTTTTCAATGTTGCAAGAAGACATCGAAACAACCGCTATTGAGTTTGGTCAGGCATGTTTCATCCGTGATAATTACGGGACGGTAGAGCTATGTGCTTATCCGATGCCAGTATCTGGTGAAGTGATGATTGTTGGCGATAGTGGTATGGCCACGTCATGGGAATATGATCGTAGCATTGATGAGGCCGCCAATGTGGTCAGAGTTGAAAAGAACAGCCAAGCTGATTCAGGCAAGATTGGTGCCAGTGAAACTGCAACTGGAAACACAATCAGTCGATGGGGAAAACTTCAAAAAGTTGAGAAGCTCTCTGATGACAAGATGAACTCCGCACAAATGAAGGCAAAGGCGAAAGCGTTACTTAAAGTCAGCAACGTTGAAAAACGCACGCTTAAAGTTTCTGCGATCGGGAACCTGGGCTTTTATACTGGGGGGAGTTTCGTTTTGAAAGTGCAAAGCCTAATTGAAATCGGTATCTCAGCGCGTCGAGTTACGATTGGCAAATGTACTCAAAACTTTGACCCTGATCACTGGACCACGGAGATGGAGGTGAGCTGGTAATGGTCACACAAACTGGAGACTGGCTCCTTAAGCAGATGCAGTCTAAAGGCGGTAAGCCCAACGAGTATGCAGACCTTGTATTTGGCAAGGTGATTGCAACCAGTCCGCTCCAGGTACGACTGAGCAACAACATGATTTTGCCGAATGCGGTCCTGATGCTCGGCCGTCATGTATCCAAGTATAAAGTGAAGATGAGCTATTCGGATCGCCAGGAAAATGGTAAGGATAAGACTCGCACTGAAACAGTCACAATCGATGAGTCGCTGAAGTCCGGCGATGGTGTGGCCATGATTCGTGCTGACGGCGGGCAAAGCTTTTACATCTTCGAAAAGTTGGGAGGTTAGCTCATGGACGATGAGAACTTAGAAATCGAAGAACAGACGCTACCCTCACTGACTTATCGGGTTGTGGATGGCCGTGTTCGGGGGATGATTGATGATCTGGATGCTGTTCGTCAGGCTGTCGATAAAATATTGAGGACTGAGCGTTTTGTCTGGCCAATTTACGATGACCAATATGGCAATGATCTGCTAGAGCTTATTGGTAAGTCGATGCCCTATGCCAAGGCTGAGGTTGAGCGCATGATCACTGAGGCTCTTCAAGGCGATGACCGTGTTGACGGTGTCACCATCGACAAGATGGAAGCGGTCAATGGCGACAGTCTTGCAGTCTGGTTTACCGTGTCCACTGCTTCAGGTGAACTTCAAGCAGAAACGGAGGTGGCAGCATGAGTCCAACTGACTTAGTTGCTCAGCTCGAACAATATGACTTTCAGTACTTCATCGATAAAGCTATCGATAACGTCCCTACTGGCATTGACACGCGGCAAGGCTCGATCATCTATGATGCGCTGGCACCCGTTGCTTATAGCTATGCTGAACTCGTTATGTATTTGCGCCAGATGGTGCTTGATGGATATGTTCAGACTGCTACCAATGAATCACTTGATTATCGTGGACAGGAGCGCGGCATAAGCCGCTATGTGGCAACGAACGCGGTTGTTTCGGCAACCTTTTCGGATTCTAAAGGCGCGCCGGTTGCCGTTAAAATTGGTGATCGCTTTGCATCAATTGGTGCAATACCATTTTTTTACACAGTGACAGCTACTGATGCGGTTGGTACTGCTGATCTGACTTGTGAAAGTGTTGGCTCCGAAGCCAATCATTACGTTGGCCAGATTCTGCCCATTACCCCAAATGACGTACTGGCCGACGCCAATATCGCCGAGGTGACTGCACCCGCCCGCGATGATGAGTCCGATGATGATTACCGAACCCGTATCATGGCTCAGTTTTCGACGACTGCTTATGGTGGCAATATAGCCGACTATGAGCAGATGTGCGCCTCACTCAAGACGGCGGGGGCTGTTCAGGTTTACCCAACGTGGAAGGGCGGGGGCACCGTCAAGTTAGTTATTGTCAACAATGACTTTATGCCTGCGGGCGCTGACCTGATTTCGAATGCACAAGAAGCAATTGACCCGACTGCCAATCATGGTAAAGGCTATGGCTTAGCACCGATTGGCCACGTGGTCACTGTCGTTGCGCCAACAGCACGCAGTATCAAGGTAAGCTTAAACATCGAGACCGATGGCTCTATCGATTCCACAACACTCCAGACGCAGGTGAACACGGCGGTTGAGACATACTTCGCCTCTGTCCGGAAAGCCTGGGCAAATCGCGGGAGTGTCGTCGCTGGGTATAAAGTGACTATCTTCGTATCACAGTTGATGTTCGCTGTGCTCCAAATCAAAGGAGTGATCAACGCTACCAACTTGATGCTTGACGGCGAAGCAAGTGATGTGGTGCTCACTGAGACCAGTGCAGTTTCAGAGCTTCCGGTGGTCGGGGAGGTGACCATCAATGGGTGAACTCATTCGATTGGAGAGCCTGCTGCCAGACTACTACGATGACGTAATTGACATGCATCAACTTGCCAAAGCCGAGCAGCCACAGCTTGATGACTTACACGCGAATATTGAACTGTCACAAGCTCGGCTTTTCGTCGCCACTGCGGATTCAGACGGCTTGGGTGTGTTTGAGAACATGCTCAACATCGTCGCTACTTCTGGCTCGACAGTTGAGTCACGGCGCAAGGTTATCATGTCTCGGCTACTTGACCGTAAACCGTACACGATCACTTATCTAAAATCTGTGCTCAGCACGCTTGGCGGCCCAGCTTCGGTGTCATTAGATGCGGCCAACTATGGTCTTCAGGTGGAAGTGAGTCTCGATCAGCCAAACCAAACGGATGAGCTCGATCGCATTCTGACAGAGACCGTACCTGTTAACATGACCGTTAAATCACATAATTCAATTTATGCCGATGCCTCTGGCCCGGCATTTTTTGTTGGTGGTGTTGCGGTTATCGATACCATCACTCTGACCAATGACTGGCGAAGTGATGCGTCGCTAAATGCAGAAGCACATGGCGGCGCTGCTATCAGTTATCTTGAACGGCAGCAGCTTACCAACGACTGGCAAGAAAACCAATCGATTACTGCTTCAGCAAATGGCGTCACTTATGCCACCGCAACTGATACCGTCACGCTAACCAATGACTGGCGAACTGATGAGACGACTCAAGCAAGCGCTGACGGTGTCTCATACGCGACAACCGTCGATACTGTGACGCTGACAAATGACTGGTATGACTCAATGCAGTCAACTGCCGCAGCGGTGCCTGGCGAAGTACTAAGCGGTCTGACAACCATCACAGTAAAAAGTGAATAGGAGGGGAAGAGATGGCCCAATTTAAAACATCAATCATCACGAAGCAAGGCCATGCGTTAATGGCCAAGCTTCTGAATACTGAAGGCACGACTAAATTCACGAAAGTCGTCGCCTCGGATACAGTATACACAGACGCACAGCTTGAAGGATTAACTGCTATTTCTGGCATTAAACAAACGTCACTCGTGACAAACGTCAAGGTCACCAATGCAGCAACCATCGAGGTGCGAGCGCCTTTTGAAAACACGAAGCTCACGCAAGGCTACTACATCAATACGATTGGTCTTTATGCACAAGACCCGACTGTTGGTGAAATCTTATTCTCGGTCACGTGTGCCACTCAGAATGCTTTCATGCCTGCATTCAACTCAGTTACGAGTTCTGGATTGACCGTGACGCTGGTTACTACCGTGTCGAATTCATCCAACGTGACGCTGACGATTGCTCCAGCAGCGACTGTAACGCACGAAGACTTGGAAGAAGCGACGACAATCTCAGACGCAAGCTTAGCAGCTTGGATTAAGGAACAGGCAGGTGAATAGTTCCATGTTTAATACAATTGAAAGTGTTGCAAAAGCATTAAAGAACATTACAACCCGGTTAAGTCGGGGGGGGGGCAGATAGCCCTGTTTACGCTGTAAATAACGGTACTCCCGATAAGAACGGTAATGTTGATCTAAGCTATATGGCTCGACAGGATAAGGCGAACGACTTTATGATTACACCGACAGTGAATGGGTCGCCAGTATGGACTAAGAATAGCTTACAGGTTGGTGGACGAAATTATTTGCTCAATTCCACGACCTTTTTGAATTGGAAACTTGGTCATTGGACGCTCTCGGATGAAACATTTCGCGGTGGTGCAGTGATCAAGACTTCATATACTCACGGTATAGAAGATGGTGTAATTGGTTACTTGTCAGAATCAGGCAAGAAAGTTTTGACATCTTTCTGGGCTAAATGTGACGTTGAAGGAGCATCGATTCATTACGAACTATTTGGAGGCAGTGCTAGTACCAATTTTTCACTCGAAACCGAGTGGAAATATTTTGTCTGCCCGCAAGGCCTAGTTCAAGAAGATAATCCACAAGTATACTTCTGGTCCAATACTGATGGTGCACAGATCAGTCTTGCACTTCCGCAGACCGAAATTGGAAGCACGCCAAGTGATCACTCGCTTGCCCCTGAAGATACCCAGGCACAGATTGATGAGATCAATAAGAAATTAGCCGCACTAACTGCACCACAAGCTTAGATTACATCCTCTTATCGGGAGCGATAGGAGGAAAAATGAGTAATGTAGTAACACAACTCGCGAAGATTTTGAAGAACAAAGTTGTATTAACCGTTGGTGGTCAGAAACCCGCCAACGGTGATATCAATATGGAAGCATATGCGTTGAAGTCAGATACCGACGAGAGAATCGATGACGTTGAGTTTCAAATCTTAACAGCGGCTGTAAATCTTGAAGTGATTTCCACTGAAACGAGTGGCGTTTGGATTGGACATTCCGGAGAAACAGTCACATCAACTAATTCAGTCGCTTCAGATTATATTGTTATTGATTCATCAAAAAGATACACCTTACAATATTGGCCGAATGCTGACAACTCTAACAGTTGGATTGGTGTGACTTTTTGGGATGAAGACAAAAAATTTCTTTCGTATAAGAGCTTTGGGCAAAGCATTGATCCGATAGTTTATCGAATGGTTTCAAAAGATTTTGTCGTGCCGTCAGGTGCCGCTTATGTACGAATCTCATACTACAAGCGAAAAGACGATCCTATTTCACACATTCGTTTCAACGAAGGACTTGAAGTATGTTTGCCATGGGCTTTGAACCCCACTGATTTACTTAATATGTTTTATAAAACAATAGGAGGAACAACAAATGTCTAAAACTGTTTATGATACGCACCCGTTAGATCACGGGTGCTATTTTGATCCAATGATCGTGCCGGATGCCTATGTTGTAAAATATCCGGTCACAGATATCGAGCCTGATAAGTCCTTACAGGTAGCGAAGTTCGACCCCGCAACGCAAACCTGGCATGACGCCTCAGAAGATGCGCAAGCGGCCAAGGATTTGAAGCGCGATCAAGATTTAGCAACTGCACAAGCTACCATCGCATCACAAGCTGCCAAAATCGCTGACTTGAAGTCGCAATTAGCAGAAGCCCAAGATGCCATCGTTGAGCTGGCACAAGCAACCTTGCCATCAACTGACGCCACAGATACGGAGGCAAAATAATGAGTGCATTAGCAAACCTTTTCGCCCGTAAGCAGATTGCGGGTACCTTAACGGGTGTAATCCCGGATGTAATCAAGCCAGAATTGGCGGATGCAGTTGCGACTATTAAGGCCGAAACCGCACCGCAAACAAAAGTTGCAACTGGCGACCAAGGTATAGCAATCAAGACTCAAGTGCCGTCCGACGCACCACACGTAGATGCGGCTACGGAAACAACTGAGGCGGAAACAGAGGCGAAGTAGTATGCCACCACATGGATTTTTTGGCCTGACATGGGCCGAAATTGGTAGCGTGGTCACCTTGATTTTGCTTTTGTTCGGTGCGATGGCTTGGCTTATTCGTAAAACCATTGTTGATCCCTCGTCACAAAAGCAGAGCGACGCCGTTACACAAGCTCTTTCAAAGTCCACTGAAAGTAGCGACAAGCTCCAAGATGCAATCAACAAGCTAAATGTTTCGGTAGAGCTATTGAATCAGCGACTTGGGTCGATTGATGAACGCGTAACTGATCATGGCAAACGGATTCGCCATCTCGAACAACAGGCGGCCCGCCACGATGAACGTCTACACATCACCGAGCAAGAATATAAGGAGGAACACGAAAGTTGAAACTGAAAATTAATTGGGCTTTACGGCTCAAAAATAAGGCAACGTTGACTGCTTTGGTCGCCGCTGCCTTTTTGCTTGTCCAACAAATTTTGGCAATGTTTGGTGTCACTTGGGATTATTCGACGTTACTCACTCAAGTCACTGGCGCAATCGGGACCATCTTCACATTACTCGCCTTGCTAGGCATCGTTGTGGATCCAACCACTTCGGCAGCGAGTGATAGCAAGGATGCCCTGGCACGCACTACGCCGAAAAAGGAGGATGCAGAATGACGACCCTGAATGGTATTGATGTTGCAAGCCACCAAGCCGGTATCGGCAAGACCACTGGTGACTTCCGAATCATCAAAACAACCGAATCAACCAACTACACCAATCCGGAAATGAATTCGCAAATTAAGTCATCACCGGCTTTAAAAGGCTTCTATCACTTTGCGTCGAATGGGAGTGTTCAAGGCGAAGCAGATCATTTCTTGGCCGTAGTCAAACCATATATTGGAAAGGCCTTGTTGGTGCTCGATTATGAACCTGCACGTCCATCTGTTGCTTGGGCTAAAGCCTGGCTAGATTATGTTTACGCCAAAACGGGGGTGCGCCCGCTGATTTATCTCGGCGTGGCTGTAGAAAATGACTATGACTGGTCGCCGGTGATTAAGGCAGGTTATGGGCTCTGGGTCGCGCAGTACAATAACTACAGCGCGGTACAAGGCTATGCGCCTCGCGACTTATATGGCAGCCTCAAGCATTGGCCAGTAATGGCGATGTTCCAGTACACCTCTTCCGGATATCTTCCTGGTTGGGGCAAGGCTTTGGATTTCGATGCCTTTTACGGTGATGCAAATGCCTGGAATAAGTATGGTGCAGTGAGTGGCAAGATTACCGCAGCAGCGACAGTTGCTACTCCGGCGGTCGCTAACCATACGACACGGACGAAGCCGGCTGTCAAAGTTAACGTCACCTATGACATGCACCAGTTGAACGGTTCATGGTTAGGCGAGATCACTAACTTCAGTGATGATAAAGTCACCGGTTTTGCTGGCAATCCCAACCATGCTCACGACGCTCTGGTCGTAAAAGTTAGTCATGGCAGCGTAAAGTATCGTGTCCACACGATTGAAGATGGCTGGCTGCCATTCGTCACTGGATATGATCGCGGTAATTCTGCTACTGGCTTCGCTGGCTGCATGGGCCATGCAATTGATCAAATCGAAATCTTCTATATCACAGCACCAAACGAAGACTATCAGCAAGCCTGGTACCGAACTCAAACCACCAAACGTGGCGGCTGGTTACGTGTCGTCTGTGATGATGGTCGTTCTGTTGCCGGGTACACCGATACCTTCGCGGGCGAGTATGGCGAACCAACTGACCGACTCCAAATTTGGGTTGGCACATCAAATCCGTTCTAGCTCAGCAAAGACTCTGTCAAGCTCATTAAAATGGCCTCTCATCCATTACGGGTGGGAGGCTTATTTTTATGCATTAGAATTGGATAATTGCGTGTGCGAGCTTCTAGTTGTTCTGTCATAAAATTGTCAGATTATTGTGAAATGATGTGAGACGATGTGAGATAGTCACTGCGTAAAAATACCGATAAACAGGCAAATGTACGATGATATAAATAATGCTTGCAATGTGAATTGTCTTGGTGTTTAATTA
>NZ_BAAFZI010000021.1:0-38605 GCF_045862175.1 Lacticaseibacillus salsurae
CAGTAACCAAACCAACTTCTTCAATCGCATCTACCAACAGACCGCCTAAAAATAACAAAAAGACCTCCTATCATGGAGATCTTCCCGAATGATATATTTATTCTTCAACACCAGTTGACACAGACCCAAAAAAACACCCACCAGCCAAAGCTAGTGGGTGTTTGATGAAACGAATTAAGCTTCCTTGGCAGATTCAGTGATCACGCGGATCGCTTTCTTCACTCCAATATCATGCTTCAACATGTCATCAGAAAGCGCACGACGAACGGCGTCTTCTTCCATGTTGTATTCGCCGGCAAGGTCTTTGACTTCTGCGGCGATTTCGTCTTCAGAAGGCACGATCTTTTCAGCAGCAACGACGGCTTCAAGGACCAAGTTCGTCTTGACACGGGTTTCAGCGTCAGCGGCGAATTGCTTCTTCAAGTCTTCTTCTTTGGTGCCAGTCAATTGATAGTACATGTCTGGGTTGATGCCTTGGCGTTGCATGTTGCCAAGGAATTGATCCATTTGGTTGTGTACTTCAGAGTCGATCATGGCTTGTGGGACTTCAGCGATTTCAGCATTTTCAACGGCCTTGGCAATAGCTTGTTCTTCCTTGGCGTTGTCAGCGGCTTCAGCTTTTTTTGCAACGAGTTCGTCTTTGATCTTGGACTTCAATTCGTCTAAGGTATCAACGTCTTCGTCTAAGTCCTTGGCAAAATCGTCGTCTAAATCAGGCAATTGCTTGGTTTTGACTTCGTGGATGGTCGTTTCGAAAACGGCATCTTTGCCTTTGAGGTCTTCTGCTTGGTAATCTTCTGGGAAGGTGACGTTGACCGTCACATCTTCGCCAGCTTTGTGACCAACTAATTGGTCTTCAAAACCTGGGATGAAGGAGTTTGAGCCAAGTTCCAACGAATAGTTCTTGGCAGAACCGCCATCAAAAGCCACACCGTCAACCGTACCAGCATAATCGATGGTAACCGTGTCGCCATTTTCTGCAGCGGCGTCTTCTTTAAGGACCAATTCAGCTTGGCCTTCGCGACGCTTTTGTAATTCTTCTTCAACGTCAGCTTCGGAAACTTCGCGGTCTTGCTTGTCGACATCTAAGCCTTTGTAATCGCCAAGCTTAACTTCTGGCTTCACGGTAACAGTTGCTTTGATGACCCAAGGTTCGCCTTCGTCCATTTTGTCGACATCAATTTTTGGTTGGTCAACTGGTTCGATAGCCGCTTCGTCTACCGCTGCTTCATAAGCATCTGGTAAAAGAATGTTCAGCGCATCTTCGTATAAAGCAGCTTCACCGTACATGCGGTCAAACACTGTGCGAGACACGTGGCCTTTACGGAACCCAGGAACGTTCAGGCTCTTTTTAACGCGGTTGAACGCTTTGTCCAACCCTAATTTGATTTGTTCTTGTTCGATTTCAAAAGTCAACACGCCATCATTGGCGCCTTGCTTTTCCCATTTTGCAGCCATGCTGTACCTCCGACATAGTCATTTCGTATTACATACTTAACCATGATACCCAATATCAAGCGGTTTGTAAACGAAAAATGCTAATCTACCGCGGCTTCCATCAACCAATCGCGTTGCGGATCGTTGCCAACGACAAATGCATGGACCCCAACTTTGTGAAATCCGCGCTTGGCATAGAAGGCTTTGGCCGGTTCATTGTGCTCCCACACGCCTAAGGCAATGATCGGCTTGTGAAATTCTTTCGCCATGTGCACCGCATGGTCAAATAATTGACTGCCTAAGCCTTGGCGTTTGTGATCGGGCAAAATATAGATCCGCTCTAACTCCAAAGCATTGTCGGCTTTCACATCAGGCGTCAAGGCGTGATCGATGTTGAGTTTCAAATACCCTGCCGGCGTGCCATCAACAGTCACAAACCAAAACGTGGTGCCTGGGGTGTGCAATTCTTTAGTCAGTTGCGCTGGTGAATACGCCGTGTTGAGAAATTCTGCCATATCGTCTGGCGCAGTGTTGGCATTAAACGTATCTGCGAAAGTGACGCGCGCGATATGTACCAGTGTGGGAATATCAGGATCTTTGACAGGAACGATTTGAATGGTTGACATGATCATTGCTTCCTTCTTTTTAATATTGGCGCTTGCCACCGTTTTTAACGAACTGCCAATCATGGTCGACATTTTCAACCATTGTTGCCAGCAGTTGTGTCAACGTGGCGATTTGCTCAGTAGTCAGGTGTTTGGTGGCCATGGCCAGCGAGTAGGCATTTTCGCGGCGGATCGGGTCATATGCCTTTTGGCCGGCAGCCGTGGCGTATAAACGTTGACGCTTGGCATTATGAGGATCAGGATGTTTTTCCACCAACCCTTGCCGACACAACTTGGCGACACTGCGCGCCACCGTTGCGCGATCGACTTTCAGCTGGTCGCCTAATTGGGCTTGGATGATGCCTGGGGTTTCCACGATCCGCACCAAATACAAATATTGCCCTCGCGTCAAGTCTACCTCGCGAAATTCAATATTTGAAATACTGTCCAAAGCCCGGGCGATCACGCCGATTTGACGTAACGCATCCATCTCCTCACCTCCAATACAAAAAGTATACGAGCGACGTGTTGCAATTGCAACATGTTCTTGACCAAAAGAAAAAGCCCTAGTTCAGGACTTTCTCATCGTCACCAATTTGATGACACTGGCAGCGCTGTGCCACAAAGACATCAGCACCACCACGATCGCGATGACCACCAGCAGCCAATTGTGAGCTTGTACGCCTAGGGCCATCACCCAGCCCCAAAGTACCACTGCCGCTAAATAGGTCAGGAGATCAATCGTTGCTTTTTGCCGCGGAGATCGTTTTTGAGCCACGATCATTGCCAGCCCGATCACAATGGTCCCAATCCCGACCACTATCAGCATCGTGCCTTCCTCCTTGTGTGTTTGATCACGGTTGCGTCAATGGCTGGATCGCGGTGCTGTGTGGCGCGATGCTCAGCGGTTGGATCACACTCGCCCACTGACTTGGCACCAAATGCGTGTCACCAACTTTAGGGTCTAATTGGATCTGGCGGTCAGTGGCATTGAATCCCACTAAGATCGCTTGGTCATTGAGATAGCGCACGATCCCGAGTCCTTCGCCATCAAACATCACCGAAAATCCAGCACGGCCTGCAAACAGCGGGTCGCGACGCTGTTGCCAAGCCTTTTGATAGGTTGAAAAAAGCGCTTGATCGATCCGATCCCAAGGGTAATATTTGCGGTTTTGCGGATCAACGCCGCCAAACAACCCGGCTTCATCCCCATAAAACTGCACCAAATTGCCTGGCAAACTCGCCCATAGCGTGAGCAGTTGCGCCAATTTTTGCCGATCTTCACCTAGTGCGGTCAACACCCGCTTGGTATCATGGGTGGAAATGCTGGTGAAGTTATACGCAAATACCTCAGGCGGATAGTTTTCTTTCAGGGTTTCGATCTGCCGAGCAAAATTTCCTGGGGTGATCACACCATTGACATAATCCAACATCAATTGGCGTTGCGGATAATTCATGGCGCCTTGGAGTTCGTGACCTTGCAAATACGGTCGACGTTTGGCATACGCGATTTTATGCGAGGCGTCTTCCCAGACTTCCCCGATCAATACCCGATCAGGAAATTGATCCAGCAATGCGCGGATCTGGCGCAAGAAATCATCTGCCAGCTCGTCGACGACATCTAAGCGCCACCCGTCAACGCCGAGTTTGGTCCAATAGCCGATCACCGAATCGACGCCACCGGCAATGAACTCGTGAAACGCTGCAGATTCTTTTTTGATGGCAGGCAGATCTTTGACGCCCCACCAAGCTTCATAGTCATCTGGCCAATGCTTGAACGTAAACCATGGTGCATAAGGACTCGCCGGATCTTGCGCCGCGCCAACATCTTGATAATGGCCTAACGCATTGAAATAGCGCGAATCGCGGCCAACATGATTGAACACCCCATCTAAGATCAAATGCATTCCGCGCCGATGCAACCCAGACACCAGCGCTTTGAAATCTGCCAAAGTCCCTAACATCGGATCGATGCGATAATAATCTGCCGTGTCATAGCGATGATTAGACGCCGCTTCAAAAATCGGACTGAGATACAACGCATCAAAACCCAAGTGTTTGAGCCAATCGAGCTTAGCGGTGATCCCAGCTAAATTCCCGCCATAAAAATCCCACCTCACCACTTCGCCAGTGGCATCTTTGACATAATACGGGTCATCAGACAACTGCCCATATAAAAAGCTGTTGGGTTTGGGATGGTTGATTTGACCATCTGGATTCCCGTTATTAAAGCGATCGACAAAGATATGATAGATCTGCGCATTTTTGTACCAATCCGGCACGGTTTCAAACCGATCGACGACGGTCAGTTGATACCAAGGCGCCGCGTCAGGATCGCGATACACTTGCCCGCTGCCACCAAAGCCGCCGGCCACAGTGCCGTAAGTCACTTGGCCGGTGTTGGTTTCCACCCGAAAAGCGTAATACCATAACCCTTGGGTATCCGGCGTGATGGTCGCCAGCCACTGTTGTCCCAGTGGCTGCATCACCACCGCTTGCATGTCGCCATCAGCTTGTGACACCAACAAAGTTGCCACTTTCGCTTCTGGGGCAGTCAGCTTAAACGTCACTGGAGTTTGTTTCAACAAGGCACCCGTGGGCGTGCGATCGACAAAGGAGTCATAATGCATTTAATCGCCTCCATGTCCCACAGGCGTCGATGGCAGCACATCCCAGATCTCGCGACCATAGCGGGCCACGGTGTAATCTGCGGAAAATTGTCCAGAAGCCGCGATATTTTTCAACGCTGCTTGCGCCCAAGCCATCGGGTCTTGCCACAAACGATCGAGCTTGTGCGAGGCTTCAATATAACTATGAAAATCTGCCAACACCAAGTAGGTATCGTTATAAACCAGTAATTCATCTTGGATCTCGCGGCCTTCAGTGACGATGTTAGGGATGGTGCCGTCAGTGAGCATATCCACGATCCGGTGCAACACCGGGTCCGCTTCATAAACGGCCCGCGCAGAAAACTGTCCGCTGGCTTTAAGTTGCGCCACTTCAGGCGTCGTCAAGCCAAACATCGCCATGGCATCTTCACCAGCCGCGTCTTTGATCTCAATATTGGCTCCATCTAGCGTGGCCAAGGTCAAGGCGCCATTAGCCATCAGCTTCATATTCGAGGTCCCAGACGCTTCCGTGCCGGCCATGGAGATCTGTTCGGAAATATCGGCAGCGGGAATGATCCGCTCCCCTAAAGACACGCCGTAGTTTGGCAAAAAGGCCACCGCCAATTTGCCTTGGCAATCTGGATCGTTGTTCACCAAATCAGCCACCGCATTGATCAAGCGGATCACCGATTTGGCGTAGCGATAACTTGGCGCGGCTTTGGCACCAAAAACATGCACGCGGCTAGGGCGGTTTTCACCCTTTTTGATCGCTAAGTATGCTTCCAAAATGCCAAACACATGTAGCAGCTGCCGCTTGTAGGCATGCAGCCGTTTGATCTGCACATCAAAAATCGCGTCAGTCGACACTTTGATGCCTAATTGATTGAAAATGATCGCGGCTAATTTTTCTTTATTGGCTTTTTTAACGGTGTGCAAAGCTTGTAAGAATTTCTCATCATTTAAATGCGCTGCTAGTGGCAACAACAAGCTAGGATCATTGCGCCACTTGGTATCAATAGCCGAGTCGATCAGCGCAGACAATTCCGGATTGGCGATTTGGACCCAGCGTCTTGGCGTGATGCCATTGGTTTTGTTGTTGAAGCGTTCAGGAAAGATCGTATACAAGTCTTTTAACACACTGGATTTCAACAACTCACTGTGGATCTTGGCCACGCCGTTGACTGCGTGGCTGCCGATCACGGCTAAGTATGCCATGCGCAAATAGCCATCAGCGATCGGCGCACAGCGCTGGATCAACTCAGCGCCAAAACGCGGCGTATAAGTTTCACGAAAGCGCCGATCAACTTCTTGGGCAATTTGATCCAAGCGCGGCATCAAGCGCGCAAACATGTCTTGTGGCCAAGTTTCTAACGCTTCAGCCATTAAGGTGTGATTGGTGTAACTTAATGTTTGCACCGTGACTTTCCAAGCGTCTTCCCAACTCAACCCACCATCATCTAACAACACCCGCATCAATTCCAACACAGCCATCGCCGGATGGGTATCGTTGATATGAATGGCGACAAAGTTTGGCAGCAAATGCAAGTCATGATGAAACCGCCGAAAATGCGTAATGATGCTTTGGATCCCCGCTGAGGTGAAGAAATATTCTTGGCGCAAGCGCAATTCGCGCCCAGCAGTATCTGAATCGTCAGGATACAAGATCTGCGTGATCGCATTGATGCGGGCTTTTTCATCCAAACTATGGGTGTGCCCAGGCACTGGTTCGGCACTCCACAAGCGCATGGTATTCACCACTTGGTTGCGGTAGCCGACCATGGCGATATCATAAGGCACTGCCAGCACGTCATCCGTATTTTGATATACCGGCTCTAATCCGCCGCCATCAGCTGGCGTCAAATACACAGAGCCGCCAAAGCGCACGATCACGGCGCGATTTTCTTTACGCGTTTCCCAAGCATAAGGATCGCGCAGCCAGTCATCTGGTAACTCCACTTGATACCCATCGACAAATCGCTGGGTGAACAACCCATATTCATAGCGGATCCCATTGCCGTTGCCGGCCATCCCATCTGCGGCCATACTATCTAAAAACGCCGACGCCAAGCGGCCCAAGCCCCCGTTGCCTAACCCAGGGTCGCCTTCTTGGGCATAAAGGGCGGAACTGTCGATCCCCAGTTGCGTCAAGCCGGCTTCCACAGTGTCTTTGATCCCTAAATTCAATAAATTTGATGCCAACAAACGCCCAGGGAGAAACTCAATGGAAAAATAATAAACCTGCTTTTGCTGGTGGTGATCATAGTCTGCCTTGGTACGCGCCCAGTTTTTGGCGTAATAGCCTTTCACCCAAAACGCCAGCACTTGATATTGCTGCATTGGTGACAGATTTTCCAGCGAGTCGGCAAATAAATGTAAGGCTTCTGCTTGAAAATCAGCAATGAAGCGTTTTTTTGTTAATCCCATAAATTAAGCTCCCTTCAAAAAAAGATGGCGACTGGCGCCACCTTTTAATTGCATCACCACCATGACACTTGTGATGCGCATGTTCTTGCGTGCAGGCCTTAGTTCAACAAATTCTGATACCCTTGCAAATAATCTTGTGCCGCATGGACCCAATCAAAGTCTTTGGCCATGGCAGTTTGTTGCAAGTGGGCAAACGCTTCTGGCGCGTTGGTATACACATCAGCGGCGCGGGTCAAAGTTTGCGCCAACACGTCGGTATTGTATTCCCAGAAACTAAACCCATCACCAGCGCCAGTGGTCGCGTCATAGGCCACCACTGAATCTCGCAAGCCGCCAGTTTCATGCACGACTGGCAAAGCGCCATAGCGCATCGCCATCATTTGTGCCAAGCCGCTGGGTTCAAAAGCACTCGGCATCACGAAGAAATCTACCCCGCCATAAATGCGCTGAGCCAAGGCCACGTCAAAGCCGATCTTGGTGGCAACTTTGCCAGCATAGCGGGCATGTAAGTCTTCAAAATGCCGCTCAAGATCCTGATCGCCAGTGCCTAAGATCACGATCTGCATTTCCGTGCCAGGTAAGATCTGGTTGAGTGCGTCGACTAACAGATCCATGCCTTTTTGTCGCGTCAAACGCGACACCACCCCAAACAACGGCACGTCAGTTTGCGGCAAGCCAAATTCTTGTTGCAACGCTAATTTGTCTTGGACTTTGCCAGACAGGTCTTCAGCAGAGTAATTGGCGTACAAATGACTGTCAGTTTGCGGATCATACAACTTGGTATCGATGCCATTCAAGATCCCGCGCAACTTCCAATTTTGCTTGCGCAAGGTGCCATCAAGGTGTTCGCCAAAAGCTGGCGTTTGGATCTCACCAGCGTAACTAGGACTGACTGTGGTGACTAAGTTAGCGAAGTTGATCCCACCTTTGAGATAATTTACCGACCCGTCTTGAATAAAGCCGTCGTCATTAGCAAACTGACGGCCGATGCCGAACACGTCTGATAAAATCGACTGTGGGAACCACCCTTGAAACTGCAAATTGTGAATCGTCAGCTGGGTCTTGATCCCAGCAAGCGTTTGGATCCACTGATATTTATCCGCTAACAGCACTGGAATAAAGGCGGTATGCCAATCGTTGACATGTAAGACATCAGGAATGAAGTCGATCACTTGCAGCATTTCAATGATCGCCATTTGGAAAAACCCGAAGCGTCCGCCATCATCCCATTCCCCATACAACACGTCGCGGCCGAAGAACTCTTCATTATCAATAAAATAATACGTGACGCCATGCAGTTTTAACGTCAACACGCCAACATATTTTTCTTGAGAGCCAAATTGCAGCGAAAACCGCGCCAAAGGCCGCAATTGCTCGCGGTAGCGATCGGGAAACAGCTTGGAATACATGGGCAAAACCACACGAATATCCACCCCTGCTTGACGCAATGCTTGCGGCAAGGCATAAGCCACATCCCCTAAGCCGCCGGTTTTGTAGAAAGGCACCCCTTCTGCGGCAGCAAACAACACTTTAAGCATTGGCTGACCCCTCCACTTCACTTTCGCGGAACACGGTTTGATTTTTGCGCAACACGATCGGTTTGTCAGGCTTGCCCACGATCGTCAAATTCGGCCCGATGACCACGCCTTTATCCAAAATCGCATATTTGACTGTCGAGCCAGTGGAGATCTTTGAACCTTGCATCACCACCGCGTGATCGACTAACGCATCATGATGGATCACGACGTTACGAAAGACCACCGAATCGCGGACAGTGCCTTCGATATAAGTGCCAGTGCCTAACAGCGAATTCAACACTGTGGCGTCTTTGGCAAAAAAGCTTGGCACTTCATTTTTGCTCTTGGTCAAAATCGGCACACTAGATAACAGCAACGATTGGAAATTCACATCATCAAGCATTTGTAAATTGGCGTCGTAATACCGTTGCAGTGAATCGATCCGCGCCAAATATCCAGTGTATTCAAAGGCATTGGCATTGTTGGCCAAGACGTAATCCCGCAACAATTCTGGTAAGCGCCGGAAGACATGACTTTGCGCGGCGTCATCTAACAGATCGATCAAATCACTGGTCGCTAACAAATAAATATCCATGAAACTTGGGATCTCGGCTTGGCCTTGATCATCATGGCGTTCTTTGCCTTGAACGATCGCACTGGCAGTGCCTTGTTCAGACAAACTCAAGGTCCAATCTGTTGGCCGGATCTGATCTAACGGTAGTTTTTTATAAACGGTGGTGATGCGGTTGTCGCTGGCTTTGTGATAATTCAAGATCGCATTCAAATTCACATTCGCCACGTTTTTGGCGCCCATCACCACGGTATATTTGGACCCAGAACCGCGCAGGAATTGGGTGTAGTTCTCATAATAACGCGCCCGCAACTCATCATTTTGATAATCGCGCGTGGCAACATATGGGAATAAGAACACCCCGCCTTGGATCAGATCCAAATTCCAAGCTGCCCCTGAGCGAATGTGGTCTTGTACTGAGCGTTCAGATTCAGGCATGAACAAGCCCACTGAGTGAATATCAGCCGCAGTGATCGCCGACAGCGGAAAATCGATCAAGCGATACCGCCCAGCAAAAGGCAAGGTCCCGATCGGCCGATGTTGTGTTAATGGTAACAATTTGTGCACGTCTTCGTTTAAGTCGATGACGGCAGCCATTTCTCCTTGTCTCATGCTTTCTCCTTTCTGCCGACTACTTCACCATAGCCGATCACTGCAATATCGTCTGGTTTGCCGATCACTTCACCGTTATCGCCAACCACCGCATCTTCGCCAATAATGGCATGATCGATCACCACGTTTTTGCCGATCACGGCATTGGGCATGATCATGGAGTCGGTGATCGTTGAGCCTTCGCCAACTTTAACATTTTGACTTAAGATACTGTGCTCAACCGTGCCGGCCACATACGAGCCATCAGTGACCATGGAGCGTTGCACTTTGGCTGACTTGGTGAAAAACATCGGCGGTAGCGCTTCGGTTTGGGAATAAATGCGCCAGTTGCGGTTGGTGATGTTCAGCGGATTATTCGGCGATAAGAATTCCATGTTGGCTTCCCACAGCGATTGGATCGTGCCCACATCTTTCCAATACCCATGAAACGCATAAGCAAAGGTCGGCTCGTTGTGCGCCAAGTAAGCGGGGATCACATCTTTGCCGAAGTCTTCCATTTTGCCATCTGTGGCATAAGAATCGGTGAGATATTTCTTTAACGGTGCCCAATCGAAAATGTAGATCCCCATGGAAGCCAGATCGGATTTAGGCTTTTCGGGTTTTTCTTCAAAGGCAATGATGCGATCGGTGTCATCAGTATTCATGATCCCAAAGCGGGTGGCTTCTTCTAGAGACACTGGCATCACCGCCACGGTCAAGCTGGCTTTTTTGGCTTTATGAAACGCCAGCATCCGCTCATAATCCATTTTGTAGATGTGATCGCCTGATAAGATCAACACATACTGGGGGTTGTACGAATCGATGTAGGCCATATTTTGATAAATGGCATGCGCCGTGCCTTCAAAGAACTTCTCGCCTTCAGAACTGGCATAAGGCTGTAAGATCGTGACGCCGGCGCCACGTTCATTCAAGCCCCAGCTGGCCCCATTTTGCACATGGCGATTGAGTTCTAGTGGTTGATATTGGGTGATCACGCCAACTGTGTTGACACCAGAGTTGGACAAATTACTCAAGGTGAAATCGATGATGCGATACCTGCCGCCAAAAGGAACCGAAGGCTTGGCGGTGTTTTTGGTCAACTTGCCTAGCCGCGTGCCTTGCCCGCCAGCTAGGATCATCCCTAACATTTCAGTGCTCATGTGTTTCCCTCCTGATCTTTTTTGGGGCGATCAATAACGCGCTCATCGCCGGCAGTACCACGACCACGCGATCGGGTTGGCCATCTAAAGGCTCGCCGGTGGTATGCAACGTGCGCTGCAAGCGGCGCCAAGTCCCGCCGAAATGATAACTTTCTGTATTTAACACCACATCATAATCGCCTGATGCAGGCACCGCGATGGGATAATTTTGAATTTCTTGGGGGACTAAATTCAATACCACCAAGGTGAAATCATCTGTCGTGTTGCCTTTGCGGATATAGCAAAGCTGCTGGGGCCCGTCGCCTTTGGTCACTTGCATACCACTGGGATCATGGTCATTGACCCACAAGCTGGGGCGCTTTTTGTAAAGCTTGTTCAAGGTTTTGGTGAAATTTTGCATGGCGGCATTCATGGGGTCATCTAAATCCACCCATTCTAAGGCACTGTAATCGCGCCATTCCAAAAACTGCCCCCATTCGCCGCCCATAAACAGCAGCTTTTTGCCTGGGTGCGTCATCAGCCACACCAACATCACCCGCAAGTTGGCGAACTGATTGTAGCGATCTCCTGGCATTTTATGCATCAGCGACTTTTTGCCATGCACCACTTCATCATGGGAGAATGGCAAAATAAATTGTTCGTCGTAGGTATAGACCCAAGAAAACGTCAATAGATTCAAGTGAGCTTGTCTTTCGTAAGGATCCATTTCAAAATAGGTCAAGGTGTCATTCATCCACCCCATGTTCCATTTGTAATTGAACCCTAAGCCGCCCATGTCGATCGGCGCAGACACTTTGGGAAACGCAGAAGATTCTTCAGCGATCATCAACGCTTCTGGGTGCGCGGCAAATACCGCGGTGTTGAGTTTTTTCAAAAAAGCTTGGCCTTCAAGATTGTCGCGGCCGCCATTGACATTACGGTCATTTTCTTTGCCAGCGTCATAGTCCATGTACAACATATTGGACACGGCATCCACGCGCAAACCATCTAAATGACATTGACTTAGCCAATACATGGCACTGGAGATCAAAAAACTTTGGACTTGCGTTTTGCCCAAATCGAAATTCCAAGTGCCCCAGCGCACATTGTCAGCGCGATGGGGATCTTGATATTCAAACGTCGGGGTGCCGTCAAATTGGGCCAAGGTATCGGTATTGCGAATGAAATGCCCTGGCACCCAATCCATGATCACCCCTAAACCAGCCTGGTGTGCGGCATCAACAAACCCTAAGAAATCTTGCGGTGAACCAAAGCGACTAGTCGCCGCAAAGTAGCCCATCAGCTGATACCCCCAAGACGCATCAAGCAAATGTTCCATCAACGGCATCAATTCGATATGGGTATAGCCCATTTGCTTGACATAAGGGATCACCAACTTGGTCAATTCTTGATACGTCAAATAACTGCCATCTTCATGACGTTGAAACGAGCCTAAATGCATTTCGTAAATATTTAACGGTCGCGAGTAGATCGGCTGGCGCTTTTGTTCAGCAAGCCACTTGGCATCTTGCCAATCATGTTGGGGCAGATCACACAACTTCGCCGCAGTCCCAGGCTTTTTTTCAAAGGCAAAGGCGTAAGGATCGATTTTTTCGATCACTGAACCAGACTGGGTGGTGATATGAAACTTATAAAGTTGCCCTGTGGTCCCTTCATGTTGCCCTAGCCAACAGCCAGTTTCGCCGATCGGGGTCAGTGCCACTGGCGCCCAATCCGAAAAGTCTCCGACCACTGCGACCCCAGCTGCATGTGGGGCCCATACCAGAAACTGCCAAACGCCTGGGCTCACAAGATGCGCGCCAAAGCGTCGATAACTTTGATAATCTTCACCACGTCCAAACAAATACAGCCATGGTGACAGTGTTTCATCCATCGACGTCGCCTCCTTTGATGCCGCTTACACGCTAAGTATAGCACGATTTGTCAGAGTTCTCGCCACTAAAGATTATGATATTTTTTCCCAAAATTTATCACCCAACCCCTTGATTCAACCGGCGATTTAGTCGGCTTTTAGAGATTAATTTAAACATTAATGGCAAATGTTTAAGCGCTTACATTACCAGCCTGAATTCCACGACTTGTCGAGTGCCATTAACCGATAATTAAACGCGAATAATTTGATGATCGCGATATTTTTCACAAAGCGAATCCCATTTTTCAACGTATTTTCAAAATCACTGACTTTTGCGCCCACAAAAAAAGGCAAGACAGTAACTGTCTCACCTTTGATCAGTTCACTTAGGCTTCAGCGATCGCCGCGACCATCGCTTTGGTGTAATCCCCGACGGCTTTTGGCGCATCATTGCTTTCTTGGGCCAATTGAACGATCGCTGACCCGACGATCACCCCATCAGCCACTTTGGCCAAGTTCTTAGCTTGTTCAGGCGTATGCACCCCAAAGCCGACACATAATGGCGCATCGGTGACTTGGCGCAAGTCTGCGATCAGATCATCCAAGTTTTGGGCAAAGCTCGAACGCTGCCCAGTTACGCCTAACGCCGACACGATATAAATGAAGCCAGTGGCGTAACGGACCAATTTTTTCAACCGCGGCCCAGACGTTGGGCTGACTAACGGGATCAAGTCAACATGATGCTTTTGCGTAAAGGTCAAGATCTCATCGGCTTCTTCTTCTGGCAAGTCTGGAATGACCAAGCCATCCACGCCAAGTTCTTCACACCGTGCACAAAACGCGTCATAGCCATATTTAAACGGAATATTGGCATAAGTCAAAAACACCAGTGGCACATTGGTATGTTCGCGGATCGCTTTGACGATATCAAACACCCCTTCAACGGTGATCCCACCGGCAAAAGCGCGCAGCCCCGCGGCTTGGATCACCGGGCCATCGGCGATCGGATCGGAAAACGGGACCCCAAGTTCCACGATGTCAGCGCCATTGTTAGCCAACGCTACCACTTGCGCGACAGTGGCTTCAGCACTTGGATCGCCAGCGGTGACAAATGGAATAAACGCTTTGTGATTTTCAAAGACAGCTTGTAATTTACTCATGAACATCAATCCCCCGATAAGCAGCAACTTGGGCCACATCTTTATCGCCACGACCAGACAAGGTGCAGATAATGATTTGATCCTTGCGCATGGTTGGCGCAAGCTTCTTCACGTAAGCGACGGCATGGCAAGATTCGACTGCGGCAATAATGCCTTCTTCTTTGGCAATGTATTCAAACGCATCCACCGATTCGTCATCAGTGATCCCGACATAATGCGCGCGACCAGAGGCATCCAGCGCCGCATGTTCTGGTCCGACGCCTGGGTAATCCAAGCCGGCGGAAATCGAATAAACTTTGGCGATCTGCCCTTCAGTGTTTTGCATGAAAATCGACTTCATCCCATGGAAAATACCTGGGGTCCCAGTTTCCAGCGTGGCCGCAGTGTGGCCGGTGCCAACCCCTTCGCCAGCAGCTTCAACGCCATAAAGCGCGACTTCAGGATCATCGATGAAATCCGCAAACGACCCGATGGCATTAGACCCGCCACCAACACAAGCAACCACTGCGTCTGGCAGGCGGCCTTGGCCTTCAACTTCTTGCAGCTGCTTTTTGGCTTCTTTGGAGATCACTGACTGAAATTCATGGACCATGGCCGGATAAGGTGCTGGACCCATGGCTGAGCCGATCACGTAAAAGGTGTCATCAGGATGCGCTGCCCAGTCTTGCAACGCCGCGTTAACGGCATCTTTTAACAAGCCTTGCCCAGAAGTGACGGCATTGACTTTAGCCCCAAGCAACTCCATACGATAAACATTGAGCTTTTGGCGTTCCGTGTCTTCTCTGCCCATGAACACTTCACATTTCATGCCAAACAAAGCAGCGATCGTGGCAGTGGCCACGCCATGTTGGCCAGCGCCAGTTTCGGCGATCAAGCGCGTTTTGCCTAAACGCCGTGCCAATAACACTTGGCCGATGACGTTGTTGATCTTATGCGCGCCAGTATGATTCAAGTCTTCACGCTTTAAGTAGATCTTGGCCCCGCCTAAGTCTTCGGTCATGCGCTTGGCGTAATACAGCAGCGAGGGCCGATTGGCATAGTCATTCAGTAAGCGATGAAATTCTTGATAAAAGCTAGGATCGTTTTTCGCGTTTTCAAAACATTCAGTCAGTTTGTCTAAGCTGGCCATTAAGGTTTCTGGCACATATTGGCCGCCGAATTCCCCAAAACGATTATCGATTTTTTCTTCCATAGTATTAAAGCTCCTCTTTGATCGCACGCACTGCTTGCACAAATGCGTGCACTTTATTGGCATCTTTGTGGCCATTGGTTTCTAAGCGGCTGGACGCATCAACGATTTGCGGATGCACGACTTTGATCGCGGTTTGGACATTGTCACCATCAAGCCCGCCAGCTAACATCAGCGGTTGCTCGACGGGTGGCAAGTCGTTCCAAGATAAGGTCTCACCAGAGCCATCCCCGGCATCCAACAACGCGATATCGGCGACAGTACTTGGTGCCGACACATCGATGCGCGAGATCACCATCAAGCCAGCTTGTTGCAGCGCGAAAATGGTTTTTTTGCGGCTGACGCGATGCAGTTGCACCGCATCGATCAGTTGCGCTTGATGCAAGCGGATCAAATGGTGCACGTCTGGTTCCACTACCACAGCGACTTTGCAGATCGTACGGTCCAACGCTTGAGTCAGCTGTTGCAGCTGCTCGTCTGACACATGATGGCGCCCACCAGCTAACACAAAGCCGGCGTAATCAGGATGCTCTTGATTGATAATGGCAATATCTTGCAGGCTGGTTGACCCGCATACTTTCACTTGCGTCATAAGACCGCTTCCTTATATTGCTGAATGATCGCTTGTCGATCAGGCGCGCGCATAAAGGTTTCGCCGATCAACACGCCATTGATGCCGTGTTGTTGCAATTCTTTGAGCTGAGCGGCTTCATGGATCCCAGATTCAGCTATCACTTTTATGTCTTCAGGGATGGCTTGGCGCAATTGTTCAGAGTGATGGATATCCACGGTGAAATCGCGCAAGTCACGATTATTGACGCCGATCAAGCGCGGATGGACTGCCAACGCGCGCTGAATCTCAGTTTCGTCGTGGCATTCTACCAGGACTTCCAACCCCAGCGCCGTGGCTAATTGATAATAATCATGTAGCTGTTGATCAGATAAGATCGCCACGATCAACAACACCAAGCTGGCGCCATTGACTTTGGCTTGATACAACATGTACGGATCGATCACGAAATCTTTGCGTAACACTGGTTTGCTTGACGCTTCAGCGATGGCTTGGAGAAATTTCAACTCCCCTTTGAAATAATCTGGCTCAGTTAATACGCTGATGGCATCTACGCCAGCTTTGGTGTAATCGTCAGCGATTTGTAAAAAAGGGAAATCGGCGGCGATCAAACCTTTAGAAGGCGACGCTTTTTTCACTTCAGCGATGATGCCGAAATGATCATTGAGTCCGTCGATAAAACTGGGTTTGTTCAAGGATCGAAAAGCGGTTGCTTGTTGTTTTAAGGTGGCTAGCGGCACTTGTTGTTTTTCGCGTTTGATGCGCGCGCTGGTGGCTGCCACTAAGTCGTCTAAGATCATGCGCTGACCTCTTGATTAGAGGCTTTGACCAAGTTGTTCAACAAGGCTGTCGCTTTGCCCTGTGCAATGGTTTGCTTGGCTAAGGCAATGCCTGTGGTGATGGTATCCGCTTTGCCAGCGATGTAAAGCGCCACCCCAGCGTTAAGCAACACGGCATCGGTTTTAGGCCCAGGGTTGCCAGCTAAAATGTCGCGGGTGATCTGCGCATTTTCAGCCGGGGTCCCACCAACTAGATCAGCTTTGGCTGCGTATGCGAAGCCATAGTCTTTAGGATCGATGGTGCGAGCGGTAATGGTGCCATTGTCGATCACCAACGCGTCGGTTTTGCCAGTGGCAGTGACTTCATCCAACCCATCTTCACCATGCACCACCATGCCGCGGCGGACGCCTAATTGGATCAACGCATCAGCCATTGGCTTCATCAAGTCTTCGCGGTAAACGCCAAGTAATTGATAAGTCGGCTTGGCAGGATTTGCCAGCGGGCCGATCAAGTTGAAGATCGTTGGAAAGCCCAGCAACTTGCGCGTCGGGCCGACAAAACGCATCGCGGCGTGATACTTTTGGGCAAACAAGAAGCAAGCGTGATATTGATGTAACAAGGCTTCAGAAGCGGCAACTGAGGCGTTGATATTGTAGCCTAAAGCTTCCAACACATCAGCGGCACCAGATTTAGAAGAAGCGGCACGGTTACCATGCTTGGCAATATCAACCCCGGCGGCGGCGATGACAAACATCGACGTGGTGGAAATATTGAAAGTGTTGGCATGATCACCACCAGTACCGACGACTTCCAGCACTGGTTCTTCAGGATCAAATTTGGTGGCGTTGCTGCGCATCGAATCGGCGGCGCCGGCAATTTCAGTGGCAGTGGCGCCTTTTTCGGCCATGGCCGTTAAGTAACTGGCGATCAAGCTAGGATCCACTTCGCCATGTAATAATTCGTTATGTGCGGCTTTGGTTTCTTCAAAAGATAAATCCAGATGGTTCACTAAATGTGCGATCGTTTCATTTAACATAAGAGATTCCTCCTAGGAAAGTGTGAGTGTCGGGTCAACATTTGCTAAGAGTTGCCATCGTTTGGTCATCATAAGCGTCACCTGTTTTTCATAGAATACAAAAAATCCGCCCATAAACAGTCATGCTGTTTAAGGACGGATATTTCCGCGGTGCCACCTTAATTGGGTATCTCAAAAAGCTTATACCCCCACTTGGCGAAGAGCTATCACTCTCCCGGTAACTGACGTATACCTCACGTACACCCTGACTCGTTGAACAACTTTTGGGGCGTCCCTCGATGGTCCATTTAATCACCTGCGTTCCACGGCATTCCCAGCAACGGCCGCTCTCTGTGCGTGCACAATGATCTTGATCTCCATCTCAACGGTTTATGGACGAACTTGTTTTGTTGTGAATAAGATAATCTCTTTCTCATCTTTTGTCAACGTGTTTTTAATTATTTTTGACAGATTCACGTCAAATCGCCACCTTTTGTCAAAGGCCACCGACCTGACCAATTAAACGCGATGCGCCGCATTCAACCAGCCACGACGCTGTTTGCTTTGATTTAGCGAGCCGGGCGTCATCGCTACCGATCACCATTTCAAGCGCCAAAAAAACACCAGCCAAAAATTTCTGACTGATGTTTCGTTGATCATGATTCGTGACGTTCTGCTTTGTCTTTGGCAATAATGGTTTCACCCACACGCCGCATGATCCGCAACAATTCATGCGCATCATGCTCCCCTAACATGTTGACCCAATCATAAAAGCGTTTATGGATCACTTTGTTGAGGCGGGCAGTGACTTCTTCGCCGTGATCAGTCAACCGCAGATACAACCGCCTGCGGTCAACGGCATCGCGTTCTTGCGTGATCGTCCCTTTATCCAATAGCGTTTTGATCTGCCGCGAAATGGCAGCTCGGGTCACGCCACGCTTTTTGGCGATTTCAGATAACCCTAACTCTTGTCCAGCCGCCAGATCGCGCATGATCAAGAATTGTTCAAATGAGATCCCGTCAGCTTTCATCGGCTCAGAGATCAAGTCACCGACGTACTTAAACGCTTTAAAGTAGACTTCGATATATGCTTCCAACAAGTCGGTTTCGGCCATCTGATATTCCCCCTATTGGATATAGCGTATCACATTTTAGTCGTTTTCGCTCGTGTGATTCCAATTGGCTTGTAAGCCCACTGCTGGGATCATCAAGATCAACGATAACAAGGCGACGATCACTAAGACAAAGACGCTAGAAACCACGGTGCCACCAGCGATCCCGCCGGAAATCGCTTCTCGATAGCCATTGATCGCATAAGTCATCGGCAAGAATTTCTGGGTGCTTTCATAAAGCGGGCTGATGGTTTGCGCTGGGAACAACCCACCGGAACCACTCAGCGTCAGCAACCCTAATGCGATGAAGATCCCCACGCGATTGAAGGCCAGATTCAACACTTGCGTCAAGTACATCGCCGACAACGCGAATAAAATGGTCATCGCATAAAAGCCGAAGACATGTGCCACTGGCAAGCCGATCACCAGCATCAAGGTCGCTTCGACTAATGCCGCTGCAACTGCTACTAACGTCCCGATCAAGACTTTCCCACCGAGCCAAGAGAGCAAGCTGGTGCCATCGCCATCTTGGCGCTTCATTGGGTAAGCGAAGTTGAAGATAATGATCGCGATGAACAAGGCTAACGCCAAGACATAAGGCGCTAAGGCGGCACCATAGTTCTTCACATTGGTGTATTTCTTTTGGACGTCTTGAGAAGGTGCCGCAAACATCTTAGACGTGAGTTTCGTGAGCTTCGTTGCGGCAACTTGTTGATAGCCATCATGTAAGCCTGAAGACAATTGGCTGGTGCCATCAGTCAGTTGTTGGTTATTGGCGACCAGTTGACCGGAACCAGACTTCAATTGCTTGACCCCAGAGGCCAGCGTTGGCACTTGACTGTTCAACTGGTTCAACCCAGTGCTTAAGCGTCCTGCACCATCGTTAAGTTGCCCGACACCAGAAGCTAAAGTCGGCACACTGGCATTTAAGGTGTTCAAGCCAGCGGATTCTTGTACCGAACCGTTGTACAACTGACTGGCACCACCGCGCAATTGCCCAGATTTCGCCGTCAATTGACTGCCACCATTATTCAATTGCGCCACGCCTGAACTTAACGCCGGCACATTGTTTTTCAGTTGATCTAAGCCATTTTTCATTTGCGTCAAGGCTTGGTTCAAACTCATGTTGTCCATCGTCGCTGGAGTTTTATCCACATTGACCGCATCATTCAAATCAGCTAACCCTTGATCCAGTTGCGTCACTGCATCTTTATACGCGGTATGCTTGGACACTTCAGGGTTGCTCATTTCATCGTTCAACGCAGTCAGCGACTTGGAGAAGGTTTGTAAAGCTAAGATCAACCCAGTTGGATCACCTTCTGCGTCATAAGTTTTGTTACCCAATGAAGCTTTGACGTAATTCAAGTAGCCTTTGGCAGTTTGATATTGCGTCGTTGATGCCGTTTCTTCTGCGGTATACGACGTTTTGAACTTGGCCAAAGCCGCTTGCAAAGCCGCTTTTTGCGTCGGATCAGTGGTTTGACTGATCGCCGTTTGCAAAGCGGTGAAATCAGTGTTGGCAGTTGTTTTAGCCGTGTTGGCGGCTTTTTCAAAATGATACAGCGGATAAGCTTTGGAACCCGCCGGCAAGCCGAGTTGTTCGGCAGTGACCCCAAAAGTTGAAGGATCCAAGCCCATATCGATATTCATGAACGCAGAACTCATCAACGTGTTTTGGGTCTGCACGGTTTTCAACAACTTGGCCATTTTGGTGTTCATTTGCGCGATGGCATCAGGCAGATCCGGATTGCCATTGCGTTGCGTTAACGTGTAATACTTCAACGACTTGATGCCATCATAAAGTTGTTTGATGCCTGCCGCCATCGTGACGGTTTTAGGATTTTTGGCTTTAACGACTTTTTCGTAGATGCCATTGATCCCAGCATCCAGTTGGTTGACACCACTGGCCAACGTCGGCACTTGCGCATTGAGTCGGTTCAACCCGCCAGCCACTTGATCGACGCCGCCAGTATATTGACCCAAACCACTGTTCAACGTTGATAAGCCGCCTTTAAGTTGCGCGCCGCCATCAGTCAATTGACCGACGCCACTAGCCAACGTTGGTACTTTGCCTTGCAGCTGACCCATGCCGTCTTTAAGCTGGGTCCCACCATCGGCTAATTGTTGCACGCCAGAAGCCAAAGCTGGCACATTGTCATTCAATTGCGTTAAGCCGCCATTGACTTGGTTGACCCCATCGGTATATTTCAAGATCCCGGTGTCTAACTGCTTCGCACCAGTCGCCGCAGTTTTGAGCTTGGTGCCAATGGTTTTGATCTGGCCGAACAATTCATCCACAAAAGCCGTGGTGACTTTTTCTTTGATCTGACTGTTCAACCGATCGACCCCAACTTGGCTGATGATCTCCGAAACATAGTTCAACGAACCGTTTGTTTCGTATGTAAGCTTCATCTGCTTGGGGTTGGCATCCAGCACCGTCGCCGCATCTTTGGAAAAGTCCTTAGGGATCGTCACCACGGTGTAGTAGCGATTGTCTTTGAGCCCTTTTGCGGCTTTTTTAGCACTGACGAAATGCCATTCCAATTGGTCATCATCGTGCAACTTGGCGACAGTATCAGCGCCTGCTTGAATGGTTTTGCCTTGCAGCGTGGCAGGTTCATCTTCATTTACCACCGCCACTGGGATCTTGCCAGTATTGCCATAAGGATCCCAGGCACTGGTCAGAAAGCAAAATGAGTAAATGAATGGAATCAAGATCACTGCGATCATTGCCCACATCAACCCTTTATGCGCCATGATCGTCTTTAATTCTCGCTTGATCACTTGCTTGTCAACTCCTTCAGTTGTTGGTCGTTACCCTTCATGGGGTGACGTGTTGATGGCATAGATTGTATATGCCATTAACATGAAATTAAATATGCGACTTTTCCCGCAAAAAGTCAAGAAAAGTGTGTATTTTACGCATAAATTCCCAATCTCATCGGGTTTTTCCCCACAAAAAAACGCCACAACTTGACCTGAAGTTGTGACGTGAAGTTAGAGTTGACTATTTTTAAACGGATCTTCTGGTGCTTGGGCATCAGCCAAACTTTGCAAATGATCAGCTTCTTCTGGCGTGATCGTCGGCAGATCGATGCGGAAACTCGACCCATGGCCTAAAGCAGAATCAACCGACACTTCGCCGTGATAGCTTTCTACTAGTTGTTGGGCGATGGACAAGCCTAAGCCATTGCCGCCTTTTTCACGCGAGCGCGCTTTATCAACGCGGTAGAAGCGGTTGAACACACGTTGGCGGTCTTCATTGGACAAGCCTTCGCCAAAATCTTGTACGGCAATGGCGACCCCGTCCGTATTCGTCGCTGCCGATACATGGATCTCTTTGCGCGTGGTCGAATATTTCACCGCATTATCCAGCAAAATGATCAACACTTGTTCCAAGTGGTTGCGATACATTCGTACCCAAACCGGTCCTTGCAAGTCATTATCCAAAATGAAAACAAAGTCTGGATGGATCATGGTGAAGTCGTTGACGACTTGTTCGACTAATTGGTTGAGATCTACCACGGCATTCGGAAATTGCACATCGACTTGATCCGCGCGGGTGAGATCAAGCATTTCTTGGATCAGTGACTTCATGCGCGTGACTTCTTGCAAACTGGCGGCCAATGATTCATCCAACACTTCCGGATCATCTTTGCCCCAGCGATTCAACAGTTGCAAATGCCCTTCCAAAATCGCCACTGGGGTCCGCAATTCATGCGAAACATCGGTGACAAACACTGCTTGTTGATCGATGAAGCGCTGAATACGGTCCAGCATGCCATTGAATTCATTGACCAAATCGCTGAGTTCATCATTTTGCTTTAATGTGGGGATGCGCACTTCAGATTGCGGTTCGTCATTGACCACGGCAATGGTTTTGGTGATCGAACGGATCGGTTTTAAGAAGCGGTTGGACATGATAAAGCCCATCAACAAGGACACCAGCAAGGCGACGCCACTTAAGATCAAGATCATGTTCATCAACCGGCGCATGGTGGCATGCGTTGCTT
The DNA here is from genome assembly GCF_045862175.1 of Lacticaseibacillus salsurae. Lineage (NCBI taxonomy): Bacteria > Bacillati > Bacillota > Bacilli > Lactobacillales > Lactobacillaceae > Lacticaseibacillus > Lacticaseibacillus salsurae. The sequence goes on from NZ_BAAFZI010000021.1 coordinate 22,607, forward strand.
GCATGCGATCGGTGATCTGAACATAACCTAAATGTTTGCCTGTGGTACTGGAAACGATCGGCGCAGACACGATCATGCCGTTAAAGCCGCCTTTATTGACCATTTTGTATGTGGTGGTTTTGGTTTTGATCAGCGGTTGGTCTTCACTGCGCGTACTGTACAATTCGATGCCGTTATTGCCATACACAGCCAGCGACACATCGGCGCGAGAAAGTTTTTGGATCACCGAGTCAGCAAATACGGACTCGTCATTGCCGCCAACTAATGATACCCCAGTGCCAGCGCTGGTTTGATAATCACTGCCGTCTACTTCAAGCAATGGGGAGACATTATCCACGGTGAGTTTAGAGGCGATTGGGGACAATCGCTGCTCAACGGCGCTTAACGTGTCTTGCAAGGTGCGCTGTTCTTGCGACCTCAAGATCCTGCCAGTCGCACCATAAAGCACCATTGAAAACACCAAAAACGTCACGAAAATGCCGACCCCTACCACCGTCGTCCATTTGACGGCTAGCGGTAAACGGCGTTTGGGTTTAACTTGTGGCTCAGAAATCACGAGCGCATGACGTAACCGGTTCCCCGAACGGTTTGGATGTAACTTGGTTCGCCGGCGCGGTCGATCTTGTTGCGAATGTAGCGGACATAAACATCGACGACGTTGGTTTCAACATCAGAGTTGTAGCCCCAAACTTTGGACAACAAAACGTCCCGTGCTAACACCACATTGATATTTTCCATTAAAGTCAATAATAATTCGTATTCACGCTTGGTCAATTCGATGATATCATCGCCACGACGCACCACGCGATTTTCTTTTTCGATGGTCAAATCACGATAAGTCAACGTGGTTTGCTTAGCTGCGTTGTGTTCGCCTTCGATGCTGATACGACGCAACAACGCGCGTAAGCGAGCCAACAATTCTTCAATGGCAAAAGGCTTGACGATATAGTCATCGGCGCCATGATCCAACCCAGAAACACGGTCGATCACGGAATCGCGAGCCGTCATCATAATGATCGGGGTGTTTTTAGTTTGGCGCACGCGGCGGCAAACTTCCAAACCATTCAGTTCAGGAAGCATTAAATCAAGTAAGATGGCATCCCAGTCTTCACTCAATGCAGCTTCCAAGCCAGTGCGCCCATTAAAGTGCACTGCGGTTTCATAACCTTCATGCTTCAGTTCAAGTTCGACGAAGCGCGCCAGGTTTTTCTCATCTTCAATAATTAAAATTCGGCTCATGATTGGACTCCTTTGTCATTTTCACCTATTTTGAGGCGATGACAAAACTCTCATCTTGCCGTGCCTCGTCATCTTGCTTTTCTCATGCAAAACGTTGCTTGTGCCATTGTAACACAGAATTTTTGAGCTGACTATCACAGTTATTCCTAAGAGTATTCCCCACAAGAAAAAGGAAAAGTTTCTGCTAAAATGAGTTGGCCTATACCATTTGAGATAGTTAGCCGGCTAACTATCTCCAAATATGTTATTGGTCTATTCCGATTACGACTGATTCTGACTTGTGTCATTCTCACGAACAAAAAGGACAACGATTACAGTCATCCTTTAAAACGAAATTGAGCGGAGACTAGAGCATTGGCTAATTCTTCGTCACATTTGTTTCTGAAATTTCAAGCTTTCACAAGTTGGCGACCTGATTTCTTGGTGGAAATTGCACTACCTTTAACGATACTGTCTTGAAACAGTCCGCCAACCGCTTGACTCTGGTTGACTGGAAACTTGTAAGTCACCATTTTCATCAACGCGATAAACTGCGGACAATTCTTTTTTACCGGTTTTGGCATTATCTTGATAGGCATAAACCTGCGCATAACCGTCAACAAATTTCTGCGTAAACGTATATTCAGACGCATCATAGGCGTCAGGCAGCGATTGGAGATAACTTCTGACCCAGTGTTCCATTTGGGCGCTAGTCAAATTATGTTGATCAACTGATGCCGTATTGGCGTCGCTTGACGACTCATTTGGATTGGCATGTGCTTCCACTTGCGTCTGTGCATCTTGCAGTGGCTCGATTTTCCAAGTGATGGTGTTACCATCCAGATCTTTCGTGTCCCATTGCGTCGCTTGGATGATTCCGTTAGCGATGCTCAAGGGGATACGCCAACTTCCCAAATAAAGGATATCCTGACGAACCGCGTAGGTATCCGTCCTCGCATAAAAATACCTGGCCAAGCCGCTGAGTCTCGCTTGGGTGGCGTTTTTGAAATAACCAAGTTGAGCGCCATCATGGACCGTATTTTGTGGTGCTTTATTTTCTTCCATGGCCTGAGTGACATCTTCGCCATTGAATCGCACTGGCATGATTTGAAACCCGATCCCGGTCAGATCTGTTTGAACAGTGGCTTGAGACGACTGGATGGCATCAGTGCTTGATTTCGTTGTTGCCTTTGAGTAGCTTGAATTTTGAGTTGGTTGATCAAGACGCTTAGGTGAGCTGGCCGAAGAAGTCGCTTGGGAATCTGAACCGCTATAAACATAAGCTAATCCACCAGCAATCAATGCCATGAAACCAACCACCCCAACGATCCAGAACAATCTTGCCCGCTTGTGATTCATTCCTCGATTTTCCATCCGTGATGGCATTCGTATTCACCCACTTTTCAAGTTGTCCTCACCAACAAATTCCTGACACATCATTTTGTTTACTGCACGTTTGTATCCACGATCGGCTCGCCGTTGTGGTAGCCTTCATAAACCAAATGGTCACGATCAGTCGCATAAAAAACGACCGCAGGATCTTCTTGTTGAGGAATGCGCTGAATCACCACTGTTTTACCGTTGGCTAAGTGCGTCAATGACCAGGTGGTCCCATATTGATCATGCAACTGCGCGGTACGCCCATGAGCAGTGAAGTCGGATCTATCCCAATCTGGCCCAGGATCATGCAAAACCGCGATCACTGCAGTTTGGAGCGCAGCATCTTTTGAATCTAATTGCCTCAAGTAATCGATGGCTGTGGATTGCGTCCAATCCGCCGCGCTGACGTTAACGTCGCTAACTGTGCTATTTTCGCGCAGGATCTGCGAAAAACCGTCTTTTAGCTGATCATTTTGCGTTTCATAAAACCACAGTGTGCCACCATTCGTGGTTTCCGACACCAAGACGACTGGACTGTTATCTTGCGTATCCAGCGCAAATAAATACAGTACCGGCCAATAATGGCCGCCTTTACCACCGACAGCCGCAGCCATCACGCGAAAACGCGCCTTTCCAAGATCCTCGTTGGCATGATACCACGAAAGTCGGGCGTTTTGATCATAGACGATTTCATCTCGCCAAGTGTGATCGATCACGTTCGGATAAACAAATCCCAAATAATCAACCCGCTTGCCATCATATGTCCCAACAAAATGTTGATCCATCGATGCTTGCCATGAACTCATGAATTTCGCCAGCTCATCATCCTGCTGCACCGTCCATAAAGAGTCTTGGGTATCATCCGCGTATGGATGTTGCGCAGAATTAACTGCAGAACTTGAACTGTTGCGCTTTGAATACGACTGCTTGTGCGTTTTCACAGTCTTTGGTGGCGAACTTGTCTCGTTTGGGCCAGAAACTTGACCGCAGGCAGTTAAGCCGAATAACACGACAAGCAACAAACCTGACCATAATGACTTTCTCATAATCATAGCCCCCAACAAAATTGATGACCTCATTATAAGCAATCGCATCGTCGAAGAAAGCGCATTCTTTATAAAAATTTCTTGTTGATCTGACACTACTTGTTCAGGAACACTCAGCACACCAGCTACACGATGAAGCCCCCGATCCTAAATGACACTAAAAAACGGCACCCACCTAACGGCCAAATGTTGATAGGCCGCGGATGAGTGCCGCTGGTTTTATTCTAAAATATTATTGTTCAGTATACCAAGTGTAATGGTACATGCCATCGCGATCAGTCCGCTCGTAAGTGTGAGCACCGAAGTAATCGCGTTGGGCTTGTAAGATGTTGGCTGGCAATACTTCGCTACGATATGAATCGTAGTAAGAGATCGCCGCCATAAACCCAGGCACAGGGACACCGGCTTTAGCTGCTAAACCAACTAAGTCACGTACTGCTTCTTGATAGTTCTTGGTGATGTCGATGAAGTAATCGTCCAACAACAAGTTCTTCAAAGCTGGGTCTTTTTCATAAGCGTTGGTGATATTTTGCAAGAATTGCGCGCGAATGATGCAACCGGCACGCCAAATCGAGGCGATTTCACCGTAGTTCAAGTCCCAGTTGTAGTGTTCAGAAGCCACACGCATTTGTTCAAAGCCTTGCGCATAACTCATCAACTTGGAGAAGTACAAGGCCTTGCGGATCATTTCGATGGCTTCAGCCTTGTCGCCAGCGTCAACATTGCCCACTGGCTTTGGCAAAACTTTGCTTGCCGCGACCCGTTCGTCTTTCATCGCGGAAATGTAACGCGCGTATAAGGATTCAGTGATGACCGATTGCGGCACACCTAGTTCGGCAGCAGATTGGCTGCTCCACTTACCAGTGCCTTTGTTGCCGGCGCGATCCAAGATCACGTCAACGATCGGCTTGCCAGAACCCAGATCATCTTTGCGCGTCAAGATCTCAGCCGTGATGTCGATCAAGTAAGAATGCAATTCGCCTTTGGACCAGTCCGCAAAGACTTTGGCGATTTCATCCATATCCAAGCCCACAAAGTTGCGCAGCAAGTTGTAAGCTTCAGCGATCAATTCCATATCGCCATATTCGATACCATTGTGCACCATTTTGACGTAATGGCCGGCACCATCTGGTCCGATATAAGCCACACAGGCGGAACCGTCTTCGTCTGCTTTAGCAGCGATCTGATTCAACACTGGCGCAACCAAATCGTACGCTTCACGTTGGCCACCTGGCATCAAACTTGGGCCATGCAACGCGCCGAGTTCGCCACCAGAAACGCCCATGCCAATGAAGTTGATTCCGGAGTTAGCGAGGTCTTTGTTGCGACGACGGGTATCATGGAAGTTGGTGTTGCCACCATCGATCAAAATGTCGCCTTTATCCAATAATGGCAACAATTGCGCGATCACGGCATCCGTGCCGGCCCCAGCTTTGACCATCAAGATGATCCGGCGAGGCTTTTCCAAGCTGGCCACAAAGTCTTCGATGGTGTAGCTTGGGACTAATTTTTTATCTGCGTGGTCTTTGGCCACAGTTTCAGTTTTGCTGGCGGTACGGTTATAAATGGCGACGGTGTAGCCGCGGCTTTCGATATTCAAAGCCAGGTTTTTGCCCATCACGGCCATGCCAATGACGCCAATTGTCGGTTTATCCATTAAATATTGCCTCCTAATACGCAAAAAAGCGCAACTTCGTACCTTTTCATGGTAGCAGAATGAAGCCCAGATTAAAAGCGCAATAGCCTGAAATCAACAATTCGGCGATTGAAATATTCCTTTTACGCCAAATAAAAAGCGCGAAGCCATCACGCTTCACGCTGTTGTTGTCACTTAATCGTTGTCATTTGAGTCGTCGTTGTCATCAAACATTCCTTTTAAGCCAGCAAATGGGGAATTGGCTTCATTTTCTTTGGCTTTCGTGGCAGCAAAGTCATCTTCTGACACCACTTCCCAATCTTCGCCTTTAGGCATGTTGGCGCCTTCTTGTTCTTCTGGCGTCAAGATCTGCATGGGAATGCTCAACAAAATGTGATCCAACACGGCGCTGCCAAGATCCAACTCATCATCTTCTAAGGTGATCACCAATTCGCCATCTTGATATTTATCGCGTTGGGCGTCATCGGTGACATAGATCTCGCTGAAGGTGAAGTCAAGCGGCAGTGGCACTGGCGTCAGAGAACGCGTTGAAGGTACGGTCAGTTGGCCTTTGATCGTCGCTGACAACAAGAAGTCGCCATCATCGGCACTTAAGTAAGCGTCTAACTGCATTGGCGTGGCGTCTAAAATTTCTGGGTCGCGCGCTAACAGTTCCGCTTTGACATCCAAAGTTTCTTGAACATGCATGGGACTGTGTTTATATTTTGCCAAATCGGCAACGGTAAATTTAAGCATAATGCCTCCTAATCAAAACGATATGGGATCCGGCCATAATTTTGGTCCGGTGCTTGCAATAAGGTGAGCACATTATCGGCTTGTTGTTGCACCGCCAGCAACCCTTTTGGCGCCAGTTGGGCGGCAGTGGGTTTGACGATCAGCGGCAAGCTGACCGATTTTTTCACTTGGTGCAGATACGCTTGGCCAGCTTGAGTAAAGCCTAACACATGCAAAAACCGATGGGCTTGCCCAGTGTCAACTTGTTCTTGGGTGAGGTTCAACACCACATTCAAACACAAGCGGCGCAATCTGGCATAAGTGTAGCGCTTGGATTTGATCGCCGCCATAAACGCGTCAAAAGAATCGCTGCCTTTGATCTGTTGGCTCAAGCGATACTGCAAGCCTTCACTCATGCCACTGATCTGTTCAAGTTCGGCTAAACTTGCGGTCAATAAGCGATATTTCAGCATCGGAAACAATTGATCCCACGTGTAATGCGGATGCTTTAAACTCGCCAATGACGCTTGAGGCACCCATTTGTCCACAGACTGACCGCTGGTGATCAACGTCCGTAAGTGACTGGCACTGGCAAAATCCGACGCTGCTTGTTTGGCGTCATGGTCAACGCCAACACGTGGGATCGCGATCAGCTGCAAGTGCGCGTTCAACGACAAGTTTGCCTGCGCATAACTCATCCCCAACAATAAATTCGGTTGGGCCAAGTCTAACCCAGTGGCTTGTTGATACTGGTGATTGAGCTGAGTGGCGTAAGTTTGAGTGAAATCATGAAACCCGCTGGCATCCAGTTTGGCCGCTTGCAGTTTTTCCGCTGCAACTTGATAATCCACGTCAGGCGCTTCACTGCCAAAAGCCAGCTGCAACACGCCTAACGCTTGCATGATGGCAACGCCGCCAGTGGCAAATTGAGGCGCGGCTTGCACCGCATCAAATACCGGCAATTCGACCACCAAATCGGCGCCACATTGCAAAGCGGCTTGGGCGCGGGCCCATTTATCCAGCAAGGCTGGTTCACCACGCTGGACAAAATTTCCTGACATCGCCACGACCACCACGTCAGCTTGTGACAGTCGCCGCGCTTCATTCAAGGCATGCACATGCCCATTGTGCAGCGGATTAAATTCCGCGATCATCCCCACTGCTTGCATCACTAGGCCTTTTTGGCGTGGAAAAACCAGCGCGTATCAGTGTCTTCAACAGCTTTTTCACCAAAATCAGCGGTGACTTCAATGTTGGAGAAGCCGACTGCTTTCAGTTGGGCAACAATGTCCGCTAATGGATAAGTGCGTTCATGATGGGTCTCTTGCATCGGGTGGTAGGCGTCGAGTTTTTCGTCATAAACAAAAAACGTCAGATCGTGTTCCACTGTGTGCGGCAAGTCCCCGGCGTAGCTGCTCCACATAAACGCATAGTCTTCTGTTTGATAGTTGTACATGTAGCCAGGGAAAACGTCATCGATTTGATGCAAGGAATGCGCATCAAAAAAGAAATCCCCACCAGCATCAAGGACGCTGTACACGGCTGCAAAAACTTGACGGACATTGTCAAGATCTGGCATATAGCACAGTGAATCATCAAAACACGTCACCACAGACACTGGCGGCAAGCCACCAAGATCGCGCATATCCCCTTGCATCAGTAACATTTGCTTATCTTGGGCAACCAATTTGGCTTCTGCCAGTGCCAGCATTTCCGCAGACAGATCAAACAGCGCCACATCATACCCAGCGTCTTGTAGCAATAAGGCCAAGCTACCAGAGCCGCCTGCTAATTCTAATAATTTCTGGCCATGTGGGTCAACGCGTTGTTGCACATAATCACGCCAGCGCAAATACAGCGAGTCGTCCATCAATGTATCGTACACTTGAGCGAAGCTGGAGTAGATCATTATTCAGTGACCCATTGTGCCACATCTACTAATGGCGCATCTGACCACAGTTTCTCTAAATTATAAAAGTCACGTTCTTCAGGCACGAAGACATGCACCACGATGTCATTGAAGTCCATCAGCATCCAACGCGACCCTTTTTTGCCTTCGATGCGCGGTTGATTGCCGCCTGCCAATAATACCGCGTCTTCGATCCCGTCGACAATGGCTTGCACTTGGCGTTCAGTATTCCCGTTCATGATGACAAAATAATCGGCCAATAATGACACCCCTTGCATATCTAATGCGACGATATCATCGGCACGTTTGTCATCAGCGGCTTTAACAATAGTTTCCAGTAATTGGGTTTTGTCCATGATTACTCCTTTGGTTGAATGAATGCGTTATAAGTCAGTAAAGTTTTGGGATACACGATTTGGCGATTGGCGATCAAATACGTCAACGTGTTTTCCAGTTCGATCAAGGTGGCTTCGCGCATGTTGGTTTGCGCCGCTGTGCGGGCTTTCACTTCTGCGTCAAGTTTGCGCTCAGGTTCGATGAAGTCAGCCACAAAGACGATTTGATCTAAAGTCGACATTTGCGGATCGCCAGTGGTGTGGCGCTCGATGGCTTGAATCACCAAATGATCGGTGATGCCGACTTCTTGTTTGATAAACCAAGTGCCGACGATACCATGCCAGATCCCGCGATTGTAATGCAAAAGACCCAAGTCAAAGCCATTGCGCTTGATCACATCGATGTATTCGGATTTGGCAATTTCTTTGGCATAATCATGCAATAACCCGGCCAATCCGGCGCGATCGACATCTTCGCCGAAACGCTTTGCCAAGTCGCGCGCCGTGGCTTCAACGCGCAAACAATGCTGATAACGCGCTGGGCTTAACCGATTTTGTAACAAGGCTAAAATGCTGGCCCGCGACTGCCCGTTGGTCAATTGACTCGGGTATTCAATGCTCGCCAAGATATAATCCTTCTTTCTTAATGTACGCACGCACCGCTTCCGGCACCAAGTAGCGAATACTTTGGCCGCTGGCGACCCGCTGGCGGATCTGGGTTGAAGAGATCTCGATGATCGGCGCGTCGACCCAAACGATCGGGTAAGGGCTGCTCGGCGTGTAGCCAGGACGCTTGACGCCAACAAAAGTCACCAGTTTCACCAAGTCGTTGATGCGATACCACTTGGGTAAATACTCAACCATATCGGCGCCGATAATGAAAAAGTAATCCGTATCTGGATGCAACTTTTTCAAATCGACCATGGTGTCATACGTGTAACTCACCCCACCGCGCTCCAGTTCACAAAGTTCCAACCCAAACAGCGGGTTGTCTTTGATCGCCAATTCCAACATCGCCAAGCGCTGGCTGGCATCAATGGCGACTTTGTGATCCACATGCGGCGGCTGATTATCAGGCATAAAGCAAACTTGCTTCAAGCCTAACTGCGTGCCAACAGCCTCGGCCATGATCAAATGCCCGTTGTGGATCGGGTTGAAGGTGCCGCCAAACAGCGCCACTTGTTTGCGCCGCGGCCCTAAGATCTGAACCGATTCCCGCGGGGTGATCACCGGATGCGTCAAGGTGGTCGTTTTCATCACTGTTTCCATGGCTAGCGCCTAGAGTTTCGCCAATTCAGCTGACAACTTGCGGTTTTCCGGATCAAAGGCACGCTTATAAACCACTAAGTTGCGACCGATCGTTTGGGCGATCTCTAAGCCAGGAATGGCTGTTTGTAGCGCTTCACCGACTGATTTTGGGGTATCATCAGTAGCTGGCAGTAAGCTGATCTTGACCATTTCACGCGCTTCAAGGGCGGCTTTGACGCCATCGATGAAAGTGTCAGAAATGCCGTTTTTGCCGACATTGATCAACGCTTTTTGCGTCATGGCAAGGCTGCGTAAATAACGTTTTTGTTTCCCTGTTAACATGATTTCTCCTTTATACCAATGCGTTGCGTAACAAGACATCGACACCTTTAGGCGCCCAACCGGCGACGGTCACGCCTGCAGGCACGACGATCCAGCCTAAACCGGCAAAAACCAAGTCAGATTTTTGCTTGGGGGTGAATTCAAAGCGGACCAAGTCAGGAAAGTCAGCGCCTGGACGCGGTGGCTGCAATAACCCAGCTTTGTGCTTTTCATAAAACGCGTCCGCATTTTCTAATTTCGTGCGATGCAATAATAATTGGTTATCCACATAAATGGTGAAGCCTGAACGCTTGCCGCGCAAGAAATCAAAGCGCGCCAAACCGGCTAAGAAAATCGTTTGCCCAGGATTTAACTGGTAAACTGCTGGGCGGATCGGCTTAGTCGGCGCCACTAAGTTCAGATCTTTGGTGTCGATATAATGCGCCATTTGGCCGTGATGAATGATCCCTGGGGTGTCGATCAATGACTTGCCGTCTGCCAACGGGATCTCGATACGATCAAGGGTCGTACCAGGAAAGCGTGACGTGGTGATCAATTCTTGCACGCCAGTCAAGCGTTTGATGATCTGATTGATCAAAGTCGACTTCCCGGTGTTAGTCACACCGACCACATACACATCGCGGCCTTGGCGATATTTTTCAATGGTGGCCAATAATTCGTCGATCAACTTGCCTTTTTTGGCAGAAGTAAGCATCGTGGCCACTGGACGCAAGCCTTGTGCATGAGCCGCTTGGGCCAACCAGTTGGTCAACTTGCGCGGATTCACGGATTTTGGTAAGACATCCGCTTTGTTGCCCACTAAGATCACGGGGTTATCCCCGACAAAGCGATGCAAGCCTGGGATCACAGACCCGTTGAAGTCAAAAATATCCACCACATTGACGATCAGCGCGTCACTTTGGCCTAACGCGTTCAACAAGCGCAAAAAGTCGTCATCTGTCAACTCGACATCTTGGACTTCATTGTAATGCCGCAAACGAAAACACCGTTGGCAATACACTTCCGCGTCAGGATCGGCTTGGATCTTAGCCAAGCTGCTAGCGGGCAAATACCCGGCTTTGGCTTGATCTTCCGTTTGTAATAATGCCCCACACCCAATACAGCGCAATTCTTCAGTCATTAATGTCCTCCCTATAAGTCAAACGACTTTTGCCGCCTAACAACCAAAACGCCCCGCGTTCAAAAAAGCGCGTGATCCGCGTATTCCACGCATCGGTTTGCACCAGCGGCTGCACTAAGATCGTTTTGACCCCAGCAATGTTGCCTGCCAATACATCCGTCAGCAGCTGATCGCCGACCATCACCACTTCTTGGCGCTTTAAGCCTAATTGCTTTAACGCGCGATTGATGCCAACTGGTAATGGCTTAAGGGCGCGTGAAACAAAAGGTAGTTCTAATTTGGCCAGCGCGCGCTTGACGCGGTCATGATTATTGTTTGACACCACCATCACGATCACGCCGGCGTGTTGCATTTGCGCCAGCCAATCATGTAACTGTTTGGTGCCATCAGGATTGTTCCAAGCGATCAAGGTGTTGTCTAGATCACACAATACCGCTTTGATGCCTTGTTGTTGCAAGTGCTTTGGGGTCAGGCCATAGACCGCTTGCACCAGCCACGTTGGTTTGATTACTGCCACACATGGGCCTCCGTTTCTTTGCATATCTAACCTATTATACCAAAGATGACAGGTAATGCCCACCAGTGCCAAGCGTGAAAATCGCCTTTTGGCAAGCAAGCGTGTACACTGAGCTTAAAGGTAAAAAGGAGGTCTGGATTTTGGCCACACAACCATTACTCGGCTTGCATCATGTCACCGCCATGGCAAGCGATGTGAACGCCACTTTTCACTTATTGACCCAAGTGCTCGGCATGCGGTTGATCAAACGCACCGTCAATTATGATCAGCCGAACACTTATCACTTCTATTTTACTGATGTCGCTGGCACGCCAGGGACTGATCTCACCTTTTTCTTCTTCCCGCATCAATCACGCGCCATTCGTGGCACCAACATGATCGCCAAGATCAGCTTGCGCGTGCCTGATGATCAAGCGTTGTTGCGCTGGATCCAGCGTTTAGCTGATGCTGGCATTGACGCGACGCGCATTGAACAATTTGGCGATGCTGGGTTGGAGTTTGTTGATCACGATGGGCAAGTCTACCAACTGTTGTCTGATGCCCATGACTTGACGCCTGCACGCAGTCAGCCTTGGCCTGATGGGCCAGTTGATGCCGATATGGCCATCGGCGGCCTCGGCCCGATCACGCTTAATGTGGTCAACGCTGAGCATTTGGCTTATGTGTTAAGCGAGATCTTAGGGTTTCACTTGCTGGCAACTGAAGGTTCAAAACAGCTGTTTGCCTTAGGCGCTGGTGGCCATAGCCGGCAAGTGATCGTTGATGAACAACCCCACTTACCGCTTGCCAAAGCTGGCTATGGCATGGGTCATCACGTGGCGTTCATCACCCAAGACTTGCCGCATTTGCAACAGTGGGTCGCGCATTTGGCGCAGTTTGATCTGTCACAATCTGGGGTGGTCGATCGATTTTATTTTCAGTCTGATTATTTTCGCCCCAGTCCTCAGTTATTGTTTGAATTAGCCACCCAAGGCCCTGGATTTTTCCAAGATGAACCCCAAGCGTCAGCTGGCAGTCACTTGGTGTTGCCTCCATTTTTAACTGCGCAACGCCAGCAGATCTTGTCAGGGCTTGCGCCTTTGTCGATAGGAGGTCGCCATGACGATTTATGAACCCGGAACCAGTGCCACCACCTTGATCTTACTGCATGGCACTGGCGGCTCAGAACACGATCTGATCCCCATCGCCAAGTTCTTAGCGCCAGATGCGGCACGTTTGGCAATAGGTGGGCGCGTTCGTGAAAATGATCAAGCGCGCTATTTTGCCCATAGCGCAGATGGTGGCTTTGATCTAACAGATGCCAAGCGCCAAGCCACCTGGTTGATTGGCGAGTTGACCAAATTACTCACCACTTACCAACGTGATCCCCAACACGCAATGGTGTTAGGCTATTCTAATGGCGCCAATCTAGCCGCTTATGCCATGTTGCATCAAGCGGTGCCTTGGCAAGACGCCATGTTATTGCATCCCGTGGCGATCTCACCGCAGCAACCCACGCGGCGGTTGGTCAATCGCCGTATTTGGCTGACCCATGGTAGCGGGGATCCGTATAGCACCAAAGAAAATTTTGCCTTGTTGCAGACGCAATTCACCCAAGCTTTTGCTGCTGTGGCCACGTATTCGCATCGCCGCGGACATGCGCTGATCAAAGCCGAATTGAACGCGACGTCGCGGTGGCTAAAAACGATCCTTGAGGAGGACACAAAATGAAACGTTTTGGTTTTGAACATTTTGGTGGCCCGCATGTCTTGACCACCATTAACGCGCCGGCCCCGCAACCCAAAGCCGGCCAAGTCCAATTGGAAGTGTTAGGTTTTGGGTTGAACCCTTATGACGCCAGCTTACGCCGCGGCGAACAAACGAGCCGCCAGTTGCAATTCCCGATCGTACCAGGGACGGATGTGGTTGGGCGCGTGTCAGCGTTAGGTGAAGGCGTTACGGATCTCGCCTTGGGGGATGTGGTGATCAACTATCGCCCGCTTGGCGGCTACAGTGAATTCGTCACCGCCAGCACCAGCAAACTCATCAAAAAGCCCACTGCCATCAGCTTTATGACTGCCGCCGCTTTACCACTAGTGGGCGTGGCGGCGTTTTCGATTTTCAACCAGCTTGATCTGCACCCAAAAGACCGCTTAGTGATCATCGGCGCAGGCGGTGGGATCGGTAGCGTGTTGCTGCAACTTGCTAAAGCCCAAGGCGTGCATGTGATCGCCATTGCCGCATTGTCTCATCATGATCAACTCAAAGCCCTTGGTGCTGATGTGATCTTAGATGATGTGGAAGCGCAAGCATTGCGCTCGCATCATTATCCCACGGTAGTCAATGTACGCTTCAACGGGGCTACCACGCCATTGGCCCAGCGCTTAGTGGCAAGCGGTGGTAAATTATTGACCAGCGCGTTTGTCGACGTGCCTGATGGCGATTATCAAAACCTCCACTTGACCAAGCTGGCGGCAACGGATGTCGCGTTGGCGGCGTTGGTGGCCACAGCCCGTAGTTGGGGGTTGTCAATAACCATCGGCGAAAGCCTGCCGTTCACCTTGGCCGGCGTGCGACGCGGACATGAGTTGCTAGAAGCCGGTAACACTGGCGGCAAGTTAGTCGTGATGCAACCAGACGCCGTCCTCAATGCCGCGCATGTGGATCGCAACTTATTGTAGCAAAAGACGTCGGGTTTCCTCTTTAATAGAAGAAACCCGACGTTTTTTTGGTCAATTGTGATCTAATTTGCTGTCATCTACCGCATCTAAGGCCTGCTGCACCGCATCTAACGTGTCCTTTAAGGTGTCTGGGTCAAACGGCGAGCGCAAATGCCCGGTTTGAAGCAATCCCATCAAGGTTTGCGAGCCCCCAGCTTTGGCCATCGCCATGTAATCGTCCCAAGCCTGCGGGTCATGCGCCACGTTGAACCTTTGCCAGAATTCAAATGCGACCACTTGGGCAATGGTGTAATCCAAATAATAAAATGGCACATCAAAAATATGGGCTTGGCGGAACCAGTAGATGCCATGATCCAAGGCCGGATTTTGACTGTAGTCGCGATCTGGGCAGTATAATTTTTCTAATTTGCGCCACGCCGCTTTGCGCTGAGTCGGCGTCCAATCCGGATGCGTATAAACGTCATGCTGAAAATGATCAACTAAGATCCCATAAGGCAGAAATTCTAATGCCGCTTGCAAATGGGCATATAAATATTTGTCTGTTTGCCCTTCAAAAAATGCTGGCATTTCAGGATAGGCAATGAACTCCATGCTCATGGAAAAGATCTCAGCGGCTTCGTTAGTCGGAAAAACCGTGTCCCCTGGTTGGATCCATCGCGCCACATAAGTTTGAAGCGCGTGCCCAGCTTCATGCGTCAACACATCGACATCGCCGCTGGTGCCATTGAAGTTGGCGAAAATAAACGGCGATTCAATACTTGGAATATATTCCGCGTAACCACCGCCAGCTTTACCAGGCTTGGCCACTAGGTCCAACAAATGCGCATCGATCATATGTTGAAAAAACTCCCCGGCGATCGGCGCCATGTGATGGTACATGTGGTTGGCTTTGGCCACCAATTCGATCGGCGTGCCCACTGGCTTGGCGTTGCCTGATTTGAACTGGACCCCGAGATCATAATACTCCAACTTGGCCAAGCCTAAACGCTTGGCTTGTTTTTGCCGTTGGGCGAGGACTTTAGGCACCACTTGGGTTTGGATCGCTTGGCGATACTTGGCCACTTGCGCTTCATCATAATCAAAGCGATCCATAAAGACGTAGCTCATTTCAGCGTAGTCTTTAAAGCCCAAGGTATGCGCCATTTGCGTGCGGACTTGCACCATTTGGTCATAGATCGCATCGATTTGCGCTTCATGATCGGCAAACCATCCCCAATAAGCGGCGCTGGCAGCTTTTCGAATTTGGCGATCAGCCGCGGCCATTGGGGCGCCTAATTGGGCCAAGGTGTAAAGTTTACCGTCAAATTCAATTTGCGCGCCAGCAGTTAAATTATCGTATTCGCTGATCAACTGATTGTCGCGCTGCTGTAGTTCAAGCACTGCCGGCGTTTGCACCCGCAGTTGCGCTTCGGCCTTCAAGAAAAACGGTTTGGGATACACTTGCGACAACACGTCGCGATAAGGACTTTTCACCAAGGCTTTGAGGTAATCGGTTTCCGCATTGTCATATTGTGGGCCATATTCGTTCCAATAATCATCTTCTGCGGTGTAATACGCATCGCGGGTGTCGATACTGTGGCGGATCGACGCCAACATGGCCGCAGACATCACCGCGTTAACGGCTGGTACCGTGGCTTTGGCAACTTGAAGGGCCGCGTTGGCATCTGGTGCTTGAGCTAGCGCTTGTGCGGCTTTGGTCATCGTGGTTTGATATGTGTGAAAATCTGGGTCTAAAATTTTTGGTGTTGAAGAGTACTTCAACGCTGGAAGTTTTAGGCCTTTTTAGATAACACAAAAACACCTACTCCCTCCAGTGTTATGCTTTAAGCGACCAAACCAAAAGATAAACGAGG
>NZ_BAAFZI010000022.1:0-38276 GCF_045862175.1 Lacticaseibacillus salsurae
TGCATCAAGACAATACCTCTTTCATTAATTGTGTAGGAACTTTAATGATAACAGGTCGTATCGACTTGGTGTTTTTTATTTTGTCTGAGTGCTAACGATAGTGGCTAACTTGATTGTAAAACGCGGGTTTTTCTAATATTATCGAATTTTCCGATTCCAGCTGTCGCCCAATTTTTAAATGATTCTGGTTGGGGGGCATTTTTCAGTCAAGCGTATACCGCAACATTTGGGGTATTATCACTTTGGGCTGTGGTGGGCATGGCTTATGTGTATGTTCGCAATGAAGGGTTTGAACCTTTACCAGCTGGGCTCACCAGTTTATCCGCATTTTTGCTGATCCAACTGATGCAAACAGACAACCCACTCAAAACCGCTATGGCCAGCGGTACTGGCAATTTGTCTGCAAAGGCGGTCACCGAAAATATTGACAAACTGCCACAGGCTTTGCAAACATTGGTCAATAACCCAGTGACTGGAGTGTTCAATATCACCTGGTTAGGCGGTCAAGGTATGGTCGGCGCAATCATTGTCGGTTTGTTGACGGGTTGGGCTTACTCAAGTATGTTGAAAAAAGGCTGGAAGATCACGTTACCAGAACAAGTACCAAGTTCTGTGGCCAAACAGTTTACGGCCATGATCCCAGCTGGGGTGATTTTAGCCGTCGCGATGTTAGTTTATGCCGGCTTTAAGGCTTTCATGAATACCGATCTGCTTCAATATGTTTACACTTTATTGGAAATGCCAATGCAAGGACTGTCCGATTCCCTCTTTGGGGCGATCATTATCGGCTTCGCGGTATCTTTCTTCTGGTTCTTTGGGGTCCATGGTGGCTTGATCGTCGGGACGATCGCTGGGGTCTTCTTGATGCCAAACACTGCTGCTAACGCTGCTTTGTACCATGCCGGCAGATTGAGTTTAGCCAATGGCGCACATATTGTGACCAATGAATTTTATAACAACTTCATCAACTTGACGGGCTCTGGGATCACCATTGGCTTAGTGATCTTCACCCTGGTTGCAGCTAAGTCTACGCAAATGAAAACTTTAGGGAAAATCGAATTGGTGCCAGCAATTTTTAATATCAATGAACCGTTCTTATTCGGCTTGCCGTTGGTCATGAATCCATTCTTGGCGATCCCGTTCTTCTTAACGCCGGTGGTGATCGCATTGACCACATATTTGGTGATCTACTTTGGCATCGTGCCACCGCTTAATGGGGTCGCAGCCCCTTGGACGACACCAGCCATCATTTCCGGATTCTTCATTGGCGGCTGGAAAATGGCGATTTGGCAAGCATGTACCTTGGTGATCTCAACGTTGATCTATTTCCCATTTGCCAAGAAGTATGATCAATTGCTTTTGAAACAAGAAGCGCAAAAAGCCGCAGAATTAGCTCAGGAGGCTAAATAATGGCAGAAAAAATTATCATGTTAGCCTGTTCGGCAGGCATGTCAACGAGTTTGTTGGTGACGAAAATGCAAGCAGCGGCCAGGCAGTTGGGTCGTGATTATCAGATCTTTGCGACCAGTGTATCAGATATCGATAACCAACTGGAAAATACCCATCCAGATGTGTTGATGCTCGGCCCTCAAGTGGCTTACATGCAACGCGACGTCAAAGCTAAAACCGATGCCGCCAAGATCCCGATGACCGTGATCAATATGCAAGATTATGGGATGATGGCAGGCGACAAAGTGTTGGCGGCGGCCGAAGAATTGCTAAAGGAGGGCTGATCAATGGTTGAATTTGAAGACAACGGGCGTCAGTTCGCTTGTGAATTTGAGGCTGATGGGCGCTTGGCGGTAACGGCTGATCATCAGCAAACAGCGCGTGGTTATTTGATCGGTAACTTGGTACGTTTTCCCAAAAGCTTAGCAATCGGCGATGAATTTGTGATGACGTTGGAAATTCCGGAAGCTGTAGTCAAGCAGTTAAAGGCATAATCTTTCGCCGCTTGAGGTATGTCATGCTACAATTAGCTTATATTGAACTTTTGAGAATGTAGGTGGCTAGCATGAAAAAATACCAAGTGATCGCCGACAAAATTCGTGAACGCATTTTGTCTGGGGTGTATCCGCCAAAAACCATGATCCCAGATCAAAAACAATTTGCTGAAGAATTTGATGTGTCAATGATCACCGTCAAAAAGGCGTTGGATGGTTTGGCCCGAGAAGGCTTGATCTACAAAAAATCCGGCTTAGGAACATTCGTGTTAGGCAAGATCCCCTTAGGCGGCGCGTATGACTCGCCAGCCAATGCTTTTGATGGCTTGTCGGCGCAACAAGGGGCAGAACATGTTCAAAGTGTGCCGTTGCGCTTTGAGTTGGCCTTTCCCACTGCAGACGTGGCGCAAAAGCTCGATTGTAAAACTAGCGAGCCAGTGTATGATATTTTGCGGCTTCGCAAGCTTAATGGCAAACCGTTTATTTTGGAACACACATACATGCTGGTGCGCTTGGTCCCGGATTTGACCAAAGAGATTTTGTCGGCATCGATCTACGAGTATATGCACAAAGATTTGAAGCTGGTGTTTGGTGGCGCTTATCGCAAGATCCATGCCAGTGAACCAACGGCTCAAGATCAACAATATTTGAATGCCGGCGAACACACGCCGATGCTGGAAGTCGAGCAAGTGGTATGGTTGGCCAATGGCGAGAATGTGGAATACTCCACCAGTCGCAATGTTTTTGATCAACGCTCTTATACGGTGATCGATGTGAATGATTTTTAAGGAGAAAGTTGCGGCTACGGCGGCAACTTTTTTCATTGTTGTAGGCACAAATCCACGTCAATTAGCTTAAGAAAACGCTATTTGTGGTAAAATGAAGGCGAATACAAAATTTGCGGGAGGTTCTGATATGACGCAATTGATCGCGATCGATATCGGTGGTACCAGTATTAAATTTTCACTATGGGATGGGCATGATCTTGGCCCAGTGCAAAGTCGGCCAACGCCGGATAACTTGGATGATTTTTATGCGGTCCTTAAAGCAGGCGCAAAAGCGGTGCAAGGTGACGCCAACGTTGACGGCGTCGCGATTTCCTCGCCAGGTTCCGTCAACCAAGCCACTGGGGTGATCGAAGGTGCCAGCGCGATCCCGTACATTCACAATTTTGAGATCCAACCGCGCTTGGTCGATTTGTTCGGCTTGCCAGTCACCTTGGAAAATGATGCCAACTGTGCCGCTTTGGCCGAATTGGCTGCAGGGGCTGGGGTCGGCCATCATAGCTTATTGTTCTTGGTGATCGGCACTGGCGTTGGTGGCGCGGTGGTGATCAATGATCGCATTTGGCATGGCGCGCATTTATACGGCGGCGAGTTTGGCTATATGTTGATGCGGCCAGAAGGCACCTTAAGTGAGATCGTGTCGCCAGTGAACTTGGCGCGGCGCTACAATGCCGCCACTGGTGCGGATATTGACGGCAAAACGTTGTTTGATCGCGCCCAAGCGCGCGACCCTGAAGCGATGCGGTTAGTGGCAGACGCTGAAGCCGTTTTGGGCAAAGTGATCTTCAATTTACAATATGCGTTTGACCCAGAGCGGATCTTGATCGGCGGTGCCATCAGTGAAAACGCCAAGTTCTTAGAAGGCGTGCGCGCGGCAGTTGACGCAGTGAAAGCCAAAGTGGGGATCGGCGACATCACCCCAGAAGTCGTCCCTTGCGAGTATCTGGGTGAAGCAAACCTGCGCGGTGCCGTGGTCAATTTCGAACAACAATCTGATTAGTGATGAGATATCTGGTCGCATGCTGACCAGGTATTTTTTTGCCGAGAAGCGAGAAACTTGACAATGCACGCAATGAAGGGCTTACTGTTAATATGTAAGCTCAGAAAGGAAGCAATCAGATGTCAAATACATTTACATTCACGAATGGTCCCACTGTCAACCGTTTAGGCTATGGGACGATGCAACTACCTGGCAAAGGCGTTTGGGGGCCGGCAGCCGATCCTAAAGCAGCCAGTGACGTCATCGTTGCTGCGATCGATGCCGGGGTCAACTTCATTGATACGGCGGATTCTTATGGACCGTTTTATGCCAACTTATATTTGCGCGATGCCTTGCGTCAGCGGCCTCACGCAAAAGTGACCGTCGCCACTAAAGTCGGTTTCACCCGCCAAGGACCAGATCAGTGGGTCCCGCTTGGCGCGCCACAATTTTTGCGCCAAGAAGTGGAAATGAACTTGTTTACCTTAGGCCTTGATCACCTCGACTTGTTGCAACTGCATCGCATCGACCCTAATTACCCACTTGAAGATCAAATCGGGGTATTGGCTGACATGCAAAAAGAAGGCAAGATCAAACAGATCGGCTTGTCGCAAGTGACTGTGGATCAGATCAAAGCCGCGGCCAAAATCGCGCCGATCGTTTCGGTGCAAAATCGCTATAATTTGATCGATCGCGCGGATGAAGCCGTGTTGGATTATGCCACGGCCAATCATTTGGCCTTCATTCCGTGGTTCCCATTAGCCACTGGCCGTTTGTTGAAAGGTGACGTGTTGTCCACCATCGCGCAAGCCCATGATGCCGCACCGGCGCAAATCGCGTTGGCTTGGCTGTTGCAACGCAGCCCAGTGATCTTGCCGATCCCAGGGACGAAAAATGCGGAGCATGCGCGGCAAAACTTGGCGGCTGAAAATATCACGTTGACTGACGCCGAGGTGCAACAACTCAACCAATTAGGAGACTAGCATGGTACCTATTCTCATCGGCTTGGTGATCGGTTTTGGCTTGCCGATCCAAACCAGTCTGAATTCGCGTTTAAAAGAAGCTTTTGGCTCGCCATTTTGGTCGAGCTTGATCAGTTTTGCCATTGGCACAATCGGGTTAGCATTGGTGGTGGTCTTCCAAGGCCAAAGCCTCATGCCGTCAGCGATTGCACTGAGCCAATTACCTTGGTGGATCTGGCTAGGTGGGGTGTTTGGGGTGATCTATTTGACCTCCAACATTTTGCTCTTTCCCAAACTTGGGGCGGTGCAAACGGTGATTTTTCCAGTTCTTGGGCAGATCTTGATGGGCTTGTTGATCGATAACGGTGGCTGGTTTGATACCACGCCAAATCCCTTGACGGCGATGCGCGTGATCGGTGCCTTGTTGGTGATCGCCGGCGTTTTGATCACAGTATGGCTGCCAGCGTATTTTGCGCAGCAACATGACATCGGGGTGCCTGTCACAAAGCCAGACGCAACATTGTGGTTGTGGCGTGGCTGGGGTGTGATCGCCGGCATGTTGTCTGCAAGCCAAACGGCTGTCAACGGACATTTAGGCGTGGCGTTAGGGTCAGCGCAACGGTCAGCTTTTATCAGCTTTGCCATTGGTACGGTGGTGTTATTGGTGATCGTTGCGGGCTTGCATCCGCATATCACTTACGCTGAAACCAAAAGTGAACATCGCTGGTGGATGTGGATCGGTGGCTTGATCGGCGCTTGTTTTGTGCTGGGCAATGCCTATTTGGCGCCGACCATCGGCACTGGCTTAGCTGTCGTGATCGTGTTATTAGGCTTAATGGCTGGGAGCTTGGCGATCGACCAATTCGGCTGGTTTGGCTCTGAGCGCAACCCAGTCACTGGGTTGCAACTGATCGGCTTGGCCGTGATGATCCTTGGCGTGGCCTGCATTCGGCTGTTATGACAAAACTGTTAGTTGACGCTCTTATGATTCATGCGATAATACGCATGAAAGGGTGATGAAAATGGCAAAAGCAACCGAGTCAGTTGCAGCAGCAACAGGCAATAAGTACTATGGCGCCAAGGGGTTTGGGGCCATCGGAGCATTTATTGGCAATTATGTGAATTTCACTGGGCGTTCAACGCGCCGCGAATATTGGTGGTGGATGTTGTGGTATGCACTACTGTCGTTGATCGTCATGATCGCAGTGATCGTGATCACTGTGGGGAGTTTGGTCAACTGGGATAAAATCGATGACCTCAGTCAGCTCAGTGGCAAAAGTGTGATCCCGCCATTGATCTTTCTTGGCGTTTATCTGCTGTTTGTTTTAGCGATCTTATTGCCGAGTTTGAGTTTGACCATTCGGCGCTTCCGTGATGCTGGGGTACCTTGGTGGGTCTATGTGATTTTGCTGGCGATCGAAGGGGCGGCGTCGATCGTTTTTGGTGCCGACTCTAATCAAGCAGTGTTCATCTCCGCTGCCGTTGGGATCACGTGCTTTGTGATCAGCGTGTTACCGTCAAAACCGCTGGCTGAATAACCGGTAATACCGCGAGCATCATGTCGCGGTATTTTTTTGGCATTGATGCAACCTTTTACCGAGCGTGGCGCACTAATAGGTATGGGAGGTGAGGCTTGGTGGATGAGATTCAACGCGCGATCAAAGGCGACCAAAAAGCGCTAGAGCAAATTCTGTTGGCAAATGCCGCCTATCTTGAACGCACGGCCTATTTGTACTTAAGCCGCGACGAGGAAGTTCAAGATGTGTTGAGCGAAACGACATTAGCGGCGATCCGCAGTATCAAAACCCTTAAAGAGCCAAAATATTTTCGCACTTGGTTGACCAAGCTGTTGATCCGGCAGTGTTTTCGACGCTACGCCCAACAGCGCGTTGAGCCGATCTTAGTTGCCGACCTCCCTGACGTACCCGTGGCAGGTGGCGACTTGACTTCAGAGCAAAAGCTGGACTTGTTAGCCGGTTTGCGGCAACTCAATGATGCCAATCGCCAAGTGTTGTTGATGCATTATTATCACGGGCTGACGATTTGGGAAATTGCCCAGGTCACACAACTTTCACCTAATACGATCAAATCGCAATTACTTCGAGGGAAACAGCAACTCAAGCAGTGGTTAGGAGATGATTATTTTGCCAACTGACAAATTTCAACGCTGGGTCGACAACTTGCAACAAGCCCAGCCGATACATCCTGATCAAACGAAGCAAACGATCACCGCCGCTTTTCAGCCTAAAAAGCGCAAGTGGCCTTGGATCGTCAGCACCGTGGCAGTGGCGTTGATCGTGTTTGGTGTCAGTGCTGCGACACTTGAGCCGGTGCAACAAGTGTTAGCCAAGGTGCCGGTGATCGGGTGGTGGTTTCGCTCCACAGAAGCGAAGATCGTGGCCAAAGCCGGGAAATTGCAAGGGGTCAACTTGACGCAAACTGACCATGGCGTGACCATGACCTTAAAATCCGCTTATGTCCAAGGCCATACCATCGCCGTCAGTGGCGTGGTGTCAGGCATTGATCCTGATCACACCACTGCAGGGTCAGGTTTGGAATATCATTTGGCCAAGCCCAATATGCACATCCACATGAATCGCGCCAGTTGGAAAAACAAAAGCGGCGGGACCTATTCTTTCATGGTGTTAGGCGAAGTGGATCACTTGGCTTCTGGCAAACACTTGGCGCTGCCGTTGGTGTTTACTGAAATGCTTGGTACCAAAATGCACCTGCATTTTAATTTGCAACTCACCGCAAGCCAAGCGACCAAAGTGGCGTTAAGCGGTCAGTCGCAAGCAGGCGGGTATCACTTCAAGGTGTTATCAGCCAAAAACTACGACGGCGGCACCGGCTTATTGAAGCTACAAGTGACGTTGCCTAAGCAGATGACACAATATCGGGTGAATATTGGAAACTTGCGGGTCAATGGTAGCGATCAAAATTATTTACTCGGCCGCGCCAACGACAAAACGCAGATCGGCTTGACTCAAACTTTGACCTACCGCACCAAAGCTTTTCCCAAGCATATTGCTAAACTCTCGTTCACCCCAGTACTCACTGATGTCGCTCAACCAAAACAGTATCGGCTGTCCGCATTGCCAGCTGAATTGCCGATCGCCGATCGCCCAGTTGTGTATCGCTTCCAGCCTGCCACTTTGACCGATCAGCAATTGACGTTCAACTTTTCGTTAACAGGGATCAAGGCCTCAGATCGTGATCTGCAAGATCATCTGTTACATTATGGTATGTGGCTGCGCCTAGTAGATGACCACGCCGAAAAACAACTCGCAAATGACTATAACGCCAAAGGCATTGGCGTGAATATGATCGCGCCGCTGGTGTTTTGGTCACAAGGGCAACACCGCTTTATGGCCAAAGTTGATTTAACCGCCACCCCATTTAAAAACCACGCTTTAGATGAATTGGCATTGGTGGTGCCGATCGCCTTTGAAAAATCTCAAACATTGCCAAAGGTCACCCTAGCCAACCGATAAACTTTCAGTCGCTGATCAGTTCAGCGACTTTTTTACTTACCCGTGGCGACTGATCGGCGCTATACTGAAAGGACGAGACAGGAGGTCATCAACAGTAACTAAAAATGTAGCACAATGTGTCAATTTGTAGCATTTCGTCGACCTGCAGTAATCAAGTGGAAGGCAGAATGACGAAGTACTACAAGATGACAAACTCGTGAAAAATTGCTGACTGATGCATGGTGACAGGGTGGCGGTTTTCATCTTGTCTTGACAATGCAATTTCATCTTCATTTGCTATGCTGTTCATAAGCGAAATGGAGGT
Organism: Lacticaseibacillus salsurae; assembly: GCF_045862175.1. Taxonomy (NCBI): domain Bacteria; kingdom Bacillati; phylum Bacillota; class Bacilli; order Lactobacillales; family Lactobacillaceae; genus Lacticaseibacillus; species Lacticaseibacillus salsurae. The sequence goes on from NZ_BAAFZI010000022.1 coordinate 8,468, forward strand.
GAAAATATGTTGAGAACACACAAGATCCGCTGCTACCCAAATGCGACGATGCGCCGAGCATTAGCTCAAGCCTGCGATTACCGACGCTATTGTTACAACCAAGCGCTTGCGACTTGGAACGAAATGTATGATGCTTCATTGGTATTGGCAGATAAGACGGCACGGCCAAATGAACGCAAGGTGCGAGATGAGTTAGTTGCCAACAAAGCGGATTGGCAATATGGCCGTTCGGCGCGGATCTTGCAATTGGCAGTACACGATTTAGCTCAAGCGTGGGCGAATTTCTTCAACCCGGAAATGCCAGACCATTGTAAGCCTCGCTTCAAGTCGAAAAAGCGTAACCGTAAAGCCTTCAAAACAGACAGAGCAACCATCGTGAATGGTAAATTGCGGCTGGATAAACCCAGTGGCTATCGTGATCGATGGTATGACATTCGTTTGGCTGAAACGCCACGCTGGCCAGGCTATGTCAAGCTGGCTTCAATCGTCAAAGAAGCAGATGGCTATTACGCTTGCCTTAGCATCGAGATTGCAGAGCCTGATCCGTTGCCTGAAAACCAGCGGATTTGTGGTATTGATGCCAATATCGGTAAATTCGTTTTTAACGATGGCAAAGCAATGTCGGCCATTCGCGTATTGACTGAGCAACTTATTAGTTTGTATAACCGTGTATCGCTGTACCAGAGGCGGCTTTCCCGAAAGCGTCACGCTAATCCAAATCACTATCACTCAAATAATTACCGCATAACGAAAATCAAGTTACAGCGGACCTACCAGAAAGTGACTCGGATTCAAAATGACCTTTTGCAAAAGTTTACGACGCTGTTGGTGAAAACTAACGGTACGATTGCGATTGAAGACTTGGATGTCAAGCACATGAAGATGAACAAGCGACTAGCGAAGAAGTTACATCGCTCGTTGTTCGGTCGCTTCAAGGTACTGATGAAAGATAAGTCACAATTATATGGACGTCAATTGGTAATAGTCGATCGTTTCTTTCCGAGCACACAGCGATGTAGTCGCTGCGCCTTGGTGAAGATAGGCGATGATAAACTGACGCTGGCGGGTAATACGCTTCACGGGACGAAACATCACGAGTTTCATTGTTACGGGTGCGGCGCTCAACTTGAGCGCGACGAAAACGCCGTACAAAATTTGATTCAATATGCTCAGGGGCAGGCTATGTCCTAAAGGTTCAAGAGCCAGTCAATGTTGCGAGGTGTATACCGATGTAAGAATACTGGTGTTAACGGGACCAAATGAAATCATGAATGTACAACTAAGAAAGGAAATATATGATCCTTTGCTAGTGTCATTAGACATTCTTCCACATTTTATATAGCAGTGGTGGCAATGTGTACAAGTTTTACTTATGAAGATGCAGACAAAAATTGGTATTTATCTCGAACGATGGATTTTGAAGCGCAACTAGGTGGGCGACCAGTCGTGATCCCCAGACACTATCACTTTGATTCAACGGTGACGCCTGATGGCTTTGCAGGCGACTACGGGTTTGCTGGCACTGGCCGCGATCTAGGCGGCTATTTTGTCGTCGATGGCGTCAATGAAGCCGGGTTAGGGGCTGCCACCTTGTACTTGGAAGAATCCCATTATTCCGATGAATCGCTAGCGGGTGACACGAATTTGGCCAGTCCTGAAGTGGTGCCGTATTTATTGGGACATTTTGCCACTGTTGCAGAACTGAAAGCAGCGGTTGCCACCTTAAACGTGGTGGCTTCGCCAAATCCCTTCATGAAAATCGTGGTGCCGTTGCATTGGGTCGTGGCAGATAAAACCGGCGCCATGATCGTGTTGGAGCAAACTGGCAAGGGGCTAGAATATTTCGACGATCCGGCTGGCGTGATGACGAATTCGCCGCAATTTCCATGGCATTTGCTGAATTTGAATCAATATCCGCATTTGCAAGCCACCATCCAACCACAAAGCCAGTTTGGTGATCTCGCGGCCAAAGGCTTTGGCGCCGGCACTGGCGCAGTTGGCTTGCCAGGCGATTACACGTCACCGTCACGCTTTGTGCGCATGGCGTACTTGCGCCAAAATGCCGAGAAAATCTCTGGTGAAGCCAATGTGGTCAACACCTTGAGCCATCTCAGTGCCAGTGTCAATATTCCTAAAGGCGAAAAGCTCATGGCCAATGGTGGCAGTGACTATACCCAATACCGCGGCTACATGTGCTTGACTAGTGGGCATTATTATTTTCAGCCTTATCAAGATCAAACGATCTACCAAATCAGGTTGACCCAAGCCTTGCTGAATGACCAGGTGGCGCATGAATATCCAGTGGCGCAAGCTCAGCAGATCCAAGTTTTGAACTAGTTTTAAACTGCCGGAATCATTGGCTTTTTCTGACTTGCAAAAAGAAAGTCCCATGGCGTTGCAACACTTTTATCACTATGTTAGGCTAGACCAGTCCAATCACTATGCAGGCGCGGTCTGTTTTGGTATGATTGACTTATCAAGAAGGGGTTGAAGACAATGTTTGACAACGTTGAAACCACGGGTCCGGTTACCTGCAGTTTTTGTGGGAAATCCCAAGATCAAGTGAAGAAGATCGTTGCTGGCCCTGGCGTATATATTTGTAACGAATGCATTGAGTTATGTAAACAGATTATCGATGAAGAGTTCAAAGAAGATGCCTACCAGAATCTATTAGAAGTACCAAAGCCAATTGAGATCTTAAAGATCTTAAATGACTATGTGATCGGCCAAGATAACGCCAAGCGCGCCTTGGCCGTGGCAGTGTATAACCACTACAAGCGCGTCAACCAAATGGAAGTCGCTGACAAAGACGATACGGAATTGCAAAAGTCCAACATCGCCTTGATCGGCCCAACTGGTTCCGGGAAGACTTTCTTGGCTCAGTCTTTGGCGCGCATTTTGAATGTGCCATTTGCCATTGCCGATGCCACCACGTTGACTGAAGCCGGTTATGTCGGCGAAGACGTGGAAAACATTTTACTGAAGTTACTGCAAGCAGCTGATTATGATGTTGAACGCGCGCAAAAAGGCATCATCTATATCGATGAAATCGATAAGATCGCCAAGAAATCTGAGAATGTTTCGATCACCCGTGATGTTTCTGGCGAAGGCGTCCAACAAGCCTTGCTGAAGATCTTGGAAGGCACCATTGCCAATGTGCCACCGCAGGGCGGACGTAAGCATCCCCAACAAGAATTCATCCAAATCGACACCACGAACATTTTGTTCATTGTCGGCGGCGCTTTTGACGGGATCGAAACCATCGTCAAAAACCGCATGGGCGATAAAACCATTGGCTTTGGCGCTTCGGCACCAGAAGCTGGTTATGACCCAGACAAGTCGGTGATGCAACAAATCGTGCCAGAAGATTTGATGAAGTTTGGGATCATTCCAGAATTCATCGGTCGTATCCCGATCATTGCGGCACTTGAAAAGCTGACTGAAGATGATTTGGTCCATATTTTAACGGAACCAAAGAATGCTTTGGTCAAGCAATATCAAAAGCTGCTCAGTTTGGATCATACCGAATTGGAATTCACCAACCCAGCCTTGCATGCGATCGCGCATAAAGCCATCGTGCGCGATACCGGGGCGCGTGGGTTGCGTTCGATCATTGAAGCGGTCATGCAAGACTTGATGTTTGATCTGCCAAGTCGTCCAGAAGTGACCAAGGCCATTGTGACCAAGGCCGCTGTTGAAGGCAAAGGCAAACCAGAATTGGTGGTCAATGATTCTCGCGAAGCATCGTAAGTGAAAAGGAGTTGAGGCGAAACCTCAGCTCTTTTTTATGTGGATCAAGTTCGCCAAAGGCAAATCGTTGTGGATTTGTAATAGGGGTCTTGAGAATTTCGTGATACACTATTTGAGTTAGATAAGGAGGGATCCGATAAGATGAAGATCCACAACGTTGACTTGACCATTTCTGCGGTCAGTGCCAAGCAGTACCCAGATACCGGTTTTCCGGAGATCGCTTTTGTTGGGCGTAGTAATGTCGGCAAGTCCAGTTTGATCAACCGTTTGATCGATCGCAAAGCCATGGCGCGGACTTCCAGTGTGCCAGGCAAGACGCAAACGCTGAATTTTTATATTCTTGAAGACATGTTGTATTTCGTCGACGTGCCAGGTTATGGGTTTGCTAAAGTGTCCAAAGCCGATCGCGTCAAGTTTGCGGCGATGATCGAAGAGTATCTCACTTCGCGCAAGCAACTACGCGGTGCCGTATTGTTAGTCGATGCCCGGCATCAACCTAGCGATGACGATGTGTCGATGTATCAGTACTTAAAATATTTCCACATCAAAACGCTGGTGGTCGGGACCAAAGTCGATAAAACCAGCCGCGCCAAGCGCAATCAAGTGATCCGCAACATCAAACAAACCCTTGATTTGAACCAAACCGATGACTTGATCTTGTTTTCTGCTGAAACTGGTGAAGGCAAGCCGCAAGTGTGGCAATGGTTGGAGCAAACTGCAGGGATCACGGAGGCAGACTAGTGGAGTTAAACGATTATCAAAAAGAAGCCAACAAGACGCTTGCTGGCAACGAACATGTGTTGACCAATTTGGCGTTAGGCTTGGCCTCTGATTCTGGTTTGGTGGTCAGCCAAATCAAGAAGTACACCTTTCAAGGCGCCGATTTGGATCATGATGCCTTAGAAAAGAAAATGGGCGATGTGCTGTGGTATCTGTCACAAATCGCCTTATGGGCCAATATCGATTTAGATGATGTGGCCAAAACTAACTTAGAGACTTTGGCCAAAATGTACCCACAACGTCATTGATCACAAATGATTCATCCAGCAGATCGCCGATTTCGGTGATCTGTTTTTTTGTGGCACCAAAAAACCGCTTGGCGTGATGCCAAACGGTCCGTGCGATCATTTGCTGGTTTTAGGTTCTGTGTCGCCTTTGGCAGCGGCTTGATCAGCTTTTTTCTTGGGGTCATCAGTGATCGGGACGCTGGTTTGTTTGTCGCGTTCTTTAGGCATGGTGGCAAACTTGTCGAACATTTCATTGAGATCATTTTGGGCGTTGATATGCAGTGCCATGTTGACACCTCCTGTTTTTAGTCAGTATAGCACGCAAGCGCGTCAGTGGCAAAAACGCTGAACCTGTGGTACGCTGGCGAAAACTGATGGAGGGATCAACATGACGATTTCAATTCGAGAAGCCAAAACCAGTGATATTGAGGCGTTGTTGCCTTTGATCGACGGTTATTACGCTAGCAGTCCGGTGCCCCATGTGCCTGATCACGTGTTGCTTAAACGCCATCTGACGGCTTTGATCGCACCGCACAATCATATCGGTGGGTTACTTGTCGCCTTGCAAGATGACGCGGTAGTCGGGTTTGCTTTTTTATATTATCGCTTTGACAAGCGCAACTTAACGCCAGTCGTGGATCTTAATGACTTGTATGTCGAGGCGTCAGCGCGGCGCTTAGGGATCGCACGGCAATTGATGCAAGCGACCTTTGCTTGGGCGAATGCGCAAGGCGCAACCAGCGTGACTTGGATGACCCGCACCAGCAATACAGCGGCTCAGCACTTGTATGATCAAGTCGGCCAACGCGAAACTGGCTGGTTGCATTACCACCACAACTTGTAAGCCGAACATTGCTTAAAAGGAGAACGTTTACATGACGGATAGTGCTAGTCCACTGCAGTCATCCACGGTATAATAGACCCATTACATTAGCGGAGGACGAAAATGGGCGCGATCCGGATCAAGAATATGCAATTTCATACGTACAATGGGGTGTTTGCCGAAGAACAAAAACTCGGCCAGCGCCTGCAAGTGGATATCGAGCTGCGCTTGCCGATCGAGTCGCAAGTGTTACATGATGATCTCAACGAAACTATCGATTATGGGGCCGTGTATCAAAGCATCAATGACTTTGTGACGACCCATGATTATCAACTGATCGAAATGTTGGCCAATCAGCTGTTGAAGCATTTGACTGCGCAATTTGACGTTTCTGGCATCACCTTGACCATTCGCAAAGGCGCGGTGCCGATCGCCGGTATTTTTGATGCGGTAGAAATCGAGGTTTCAACCAATGACTGAAGCGTATATCGGCTTAGGCGCAAATCTCGGCGATCGGTTACATCATTTGCACCAAGCTGTCAGCTTGCTGGCACAAACGCCGCAGATCCAAGTCGTTCGCCAATCGTTGGTGTATGAGACCCAACCGGTGGGCGATGTCCCTCAAGGCGATTATTTAAATCAAGTCGTGGTGGTTGACACGCAATTATCGCCGCAAGCGTTACTGCAGCGCATGCATGATATCGAATCAGCGCTCCATCGCCAACGCATCGTGCGTTGGGGACCGCGCAGCGTCGATTTGGACTTATTGCTTTATGGTGAGGTGCACTTGGACGCACCGGAATTGACTTTGCCGCACCCGCAATTGGCCAACCGGCGCTTTGTGTTGGTGCCGCTTCTAGAAGTGATCAGCGCCGATCGGGCCGCTTGGATCGCTGAATTATTGATGCACACGCTCGACCATAATTGGGTGCGCCCATATTCTCAAGAGAAAGAAGAACTTTGATGGATCAACAACGAATTGAAAATGCGGTACGTGAATTGTTAGCCGCTGTTGGAGAAGACACCAGTCGCCCTGGCTTGCTAGAAACGCCGCAACGCGTCGCACGCATGTACCAAGAAGTTTTTGGCTCATTGGATCGACCAGCAGAATTTAAAGATTATAAAGTCTTTGAAACCACTGAAGACCCTGGGTTGGTGATGGTGCAACAGATCCCGTTTTACTCAATGTGTGAACATCACCTGTTGCCGTTTTTTGGCCATGTGACCATCGGCTATATGCCCAGCCACAAGCGCATCATCGGTTTAAGCAAACTTGGGCGCTTGGTGGATTTTGTCGCGCGGCGGCCAAGTGTTCAAGAAGTGTTGACCACCAGCATTGCCGATCAGCTCCAACAGGTGCTTGATCCCAAAGGCATTGCAGTTTCTGTGGTGGCTCGGCACATGTGTATGGAAATGCGCGGGATCAATCGCGGGGACTTGTTCACGTATACGTCACGTTATACCGGCGTGTTTAAAACGGACTTAGCCTTGCGCCAAGAATTCCAACAGGAGGCCAGAAACCACAATGCCGATTGCTGATTATCAAACCTTGCGAGGACAAATGGATCACCGCATGCTGGCAGGTGATCCTAGTCGCGTGGTCGCGTTGGCAACCGTGTTGCACCAACTTAGCGATATTGACCAACAGTTTCACGTGATCCATATCGCAGGCACCAATGGCAAAGGCTCCACCGGCGCATTCTTGGCCCAAGCGCTGCGCAATGCTGGGCATGTCGTTGGACACTTCGCTTCGCCAGCGATCCATGATGAACGCGATCAAACGATGATCGGCTCCCGTAGTATTTCAGCAGATCAATATTGTGCCGGCATGCGGCAGATCATGGCTCAAGCCCACCTTGACGCGGCGGCGTTCACGGATTTTGAATGGGATGTGTTGGTGACGCTTTGGTGGTTTGCCGACCAGCATTGTGATTGGGTGGTATTAGAAGCGGGACTAGGTGGCGCCACTGATGCCACTAACGCCATTTCCGCACCAGACTTGGCGGTATTTACCCATATCGCCTTAGATCACACGGCGATTTTAGGCGATACCATTGAAAAAATCGCTGAAAATAAAGCCCAGATCATCAAACCTGGCACCCAAGTGGTGATCGCCTCACACCAAACGCCTCAAGCTTTGGCCGTGATCAAACAAACCGCAAAAGCCCATCATGCTGCAGGTTGCCTTGATGCCAGTGACGTGGTGTTGACGCCTAGGTACACGACTTGGCGTGGGACTACTGCCCAGTTAGCTGATGGGCAAACCGTGACGGTTCGCATGCTAGGCGGCTTTCAATTGGCCAATGCCCAAACGGCGATCGCTGCGGGTCGTTGGCTAGTTGCCAGCCACGTGTTGTCTGACTTGGCCCCAGTGTATCAAGCGCTGGCTCAAGTGCAATTGCCTGGGCGAATGCAAGTGATCCAACATGACCCGACAGTGGTGGTTGACGCTGGGCATAATCCGGATGCTTTTGCTCAAGTGTTGGCCCAAATTCGCCAGTTGTTACCACAAAATGGGCGGTTATTGTTAGTGGCAGGGTTTTTGAAAGATAAAGCCGTCGACCAATTGGCGCAAGCGGCGCAAACTGCCGATGAAATTTGGGTCACGACCCCAGATCATCCCACCCGCGCGCTGGCTGGGGCAAAGTTGCAAACCTTGATCCCAAATTCGACTTTGGTGGCCAATGTTCAAGCAGGACGAGATGCCGCAGTGGCAAAAGCAAAGCCTTTGGATGTGGTGTTGGTGGCAGGTTCATTTTATTTAATTGGAGGACTATTGCCTTGACGAAATTTTTAGTGGCGACGCATAACGCCGGTAAATTTGCCGAAATCGCCCAATTGTTAGCAGGCTACGGCCACACGGCACAACAACTGACGGACGTCTTGCCTCCAGAAGGCGATGCTGATTTGTTGACTAACGCCACTGCCAAAGCCCAAGCGGCGCATGCGAGCCATCCTGATGATTATGTGTTAGGGGATGATTCTGGGTTGTTTGTCAGCGGCCATCCTGAGTTATTTGGGGTGCATACCGCCAGACAATTACCGCGACATGCCACCAATGCGGCTTTATTGGCCAAAGTGCCGGCGCAGACAGCGGTGATCTTGCGCTCAGTATTGGTATTGATCAGCCCCAGCAACCGGGTGCAAAGTGCCACTGGCCAATTGGCTGCTACATTAGCGGCTAGCGCTTTAGGGCAAGATGGCACTGGCTTTGATCAAGTGTTGATCCCAAATGGCGAAGCGATGACGTTGGCGCAAATGCCAGTCGCGATTCGCACGGCTTATTTGCCAAGGCAACGGGCCATGGCACAACTATTTGCTTGACCCCAATTATCCAGGAGGCTTTCATGAAAATTTCTGAATTTGAGATCACCAACGGCGGCAGTTTAGCGCAACGAAATCTTTACGCGACGGCGCAGCGTCAGCGCATGGTCGGGTTGACGTTTGAGGCGACACCAGAGACACAACCGGCGCTACAAACGCTTTTGAGGCATTTCGATGTGGTGGCGACCAACCACCAAGCGTTAGTGCCGATCACGGCGTTGACACCGATGACACAAGCGTTTGAACGATTAGGCGACCATCAAGCCGTCGACGACTTAAATGCGATCCATGATGCCCATCGGGTCTATTGGCAAGCAGGGCGTTTTCGTTTTGATGTGACCACCAAGCCGTTGATCTATGGCATTTTGAATGTCTCCCCAGATTCGTTTTATGATGGCGGGCGCTTTGTGGCTTTTGACGATATGCGCCAACAAGTCACCAAAATGGTGACCGAAGGCGTCGATGTGATCGAAGTCGGTGGGCAAACCACTCGCCCTGGTTTTACGCCGATCGATGCGGCAGTGGAGTGGCAGCGTGTGGGGCCGGTGATCGACTTTTTAACGGCGAATTTCCCGCAAGTCCCACTGGCCATCGATACGTATAAATATCCGGTGATGCAACAAGCAGTTGCCGCTGGCGTGGACATCATCAACGACGTCAACGCGTTTGTTGATGACCCACAGAAGCTGGCGTTATTAGCGCATACCAACACCGGCTTGTTGACGATGCATAGTAATCGCGATATCGAATATAGCGACCTCACAGCTGAAATGCTGGCGTTTTTCACCGAGAACTTAACGGCGTTACAAGCAGCTGGTATCGACCGTGAGCGCATCGCGCTGGATCAAGGGATCGGCTATGCCAAAGTGGCGGATGGCCAACAAGACTACACCATGATGCGCAATATCGCGCTGTTGAATCAATTCAAGCGGCCGCTGATGGTGGCGATCTCGCGCAAAGGTTTTGGCGCCCAGTTATTCAATTTGGCCAAAGATGACCGCTTGGCCGTGACGTTGATCGCAGAATCGGCTATGTTTTTACGCGGTGGCAATATTTTGCGGGTCCATGATATTCCGGAAACCGTGCAACTACGCAAAATGTTGCAAGTGATCGAGTCCGCTTATTGGTTGCCAAAAGCCTGATTGTGCCAACAAAAATTCCGAAAAGTTATTCTTTTCGGAATTTTTTTTGTGTTTTGACGTTTTTGCCACGTGAAATTAGGTGATTTGACACCCTGTGGTTATAATAAGGTATCTGAGTGGAAATGAGGCGAGTTGATGAGACGCGACTTAAATACTGCAGTGATGCAGAACCTAGCAATTTTCCGTGAGGAGCCCGAATATTCAGCACTGAACACCCTCTATTCAGTGCCAGTGATCGATATGACCTTGTCGGCATTTGTGTTGGTGGTGGCGTCTGCCACTGATCAGCCGCCGACTGCTTGGACGGATATCGAGTTGATCTTGGCGGCGTTGGTGATCCAATTACCGCTAAATGGTCAAAAAAATACAACATATATGATCGATAGTGCCTATCTGAGATGGCTATTGCCGACCCGCGTGGACCTTGAAGCGGGGTTGAAAGCCGTCGCTCAAGATCAGCAATTGCGCTTGCCGCATTTAGGCTTGCTGATCCCAAAACTTAAATTCGATCAGTTGAGCCCTTGGCACCAAGCGCGTTTGCAAATGAGTCGCGACGCTTTTGCCCAGTTGCGCCAAGCGTTGACGATCACTGGCTTTGATGCTGTGTTTAGCCACCGCGTCGATGAGGCATTGGTGGTCAATATGTATCTGGAAGGTCGGCAAGTGGTGCAACGCTTCAGCCCAGACGTTCTGCAACATGTGTTATTAGGCGACATGATCTTTGAGGCGCACTTTTTTGCTGAAGAATACCCAGCGTTGTTGAATTATCTCAGTGACTTATTTGACCAGCTGCCGATCGCCCAAGCCCAAGAACTTAAAGCCGTGATCCTTAAAGTACGGCCTTATGTCGTGGCGGCTGTGCGTGATGACAAATGGTTCTCGCCGCAAAAGCGCCGCTGGATCGCGCATCGCGATCGGATGATTCAGCCACTGCACTTATTGACGCTGCGCGAAGTCGCCGAACGTCGCGGCATCGTCGTCACGGGCACGGCCAAACGCTGGCGCTTGGCGTTAGGCTCAGTTGAAGACCAAGACCATTTGCCAGCGTTAGCGCAAGTGCTTTGGCATGCCAATAATGCGGGTCGCGCGCGCAAGATCTTGTTGCCGGTGGTGCAAAACCTGCCGCCAGAGCAACTGCCTGGGCGCATCAATGTGCCGACCGCCATTGCCGCAGCGGCGCTGTTAGGCGATTTAATGTATGCCAACCACTTACAAACTTTGCCGCATTGGCAACCCCAGGCGCTAGAAGACGTGTTGTTGACGATCATGCAGCCGCTTCACGCCCACACCAAAGCCGATTTTTGCGAATTTGTGCGAATGGTGTTGTTACAAATGCAAGCGCATTGGGCACCAGCGCAAGCTCACGCGTTATTAGACGTCGTCGCCAAGCTGACGCCTGCGCCATAAACAAAAACGCCTTGAAACCTGACAGATATGTGAGGTTTCAAGGCGTTTAATTGATTTAAGGCCTAGCGTGGTGGAAGCCGTAAGCGAAGTAAACCACCATGCCAAAAGCAAACCAGATCAAGCTCATGATCCAAGTTTCTGCGCTGAGTTGGCTCATCAACAACAAGCAAAATAAAAAGCTGATGATCGGCACCACTGGATAACCTGGTACTTTAAAGCCGGCGTTTTCGATGCGCTCATGTTTGCGCAAAGGAATGATCCCGATCGAAACAAAGGCAAAGGCGATCAGCGTGCCGATATTGACCAAGTTGACCAATTGCGTCAAAGGCACCAAACCACCCATGATCGCGATGATCACCGTCACGGTCCATAAGGCGTTTAACGGTAGCTGATGCGTGACTTTGCCAAACCAGCGTGGCAACAAACGGTCACGCCCGATGGCATAAACCAAGCGGCTGGAGGAATAGATCATCGTCACCATCATAGTGAACATCCCAGCTAATGCGCCTAACGCAATGATGCCGGAAAGTTTCGGTTGATGGATCACATTCAGCGCAAATGATACGGGATCGGCCACATCCAAACGCGTGTATTTGACGATCCCAGTCAATACGATCGCCACTAACACATAAAGGATCGTTGCGACGATCAACGTGCCAATGATCCCACGCGGCAAAGTTTTTTGCGGCTTTTTCACTTCCGGGGCAGAGGCAGATACCGCGTCAAAGCCTAAATAAGCAAAAAACACCGTAGATGCGCCAGCTAATATGCCTTTAGTGCCGAATGGCAAGTAAGGGTGCCAGTTGGCTGGCTTGATATAAAACGCGCCGACTAAAATGAATAAAATGATGATCCCAAGTTTGACCAACACCATCGCGCGATTAACGGCCATCGAGGTTTGCATGCCGCGTGATAACATCAGCGCAATGGCCAATACGACGATCACTGCGATCAAATTGACATAAGTACCATGCGCCGGATCAAACGCACCAGTAATGGCTTTGGGGATGTGTAACCCAAACCCGCCGATGAAACTTTGAAAATAAGCGGCAAAGCTAGTTGATACTGCCGCCACCGCTAACATATATTCCAAGATCAACGCCCAGCCAATGATCCAGCCAAAAATTTGGCCAAACACGATATTACCATAAGCATAAGCGGAACCGGCGACTGGTAAAGCCGAAGCAAATTCGGCGTAACACATCGCCGCCAGCGAACACACCACGGCGGCTAGGATAAAGGCTAAGGTGATCGCCGGGCCAGCAGTGGTGGCAGCCACAGTGCCAGGTAAAATAAAGATCCCAGTGCCGATCACGGCACCGATGCCTAAAGCGATCAAGTCGCGCGTGGTCAAGGTGCGCGCCAATTGGTGGTCGGCGTTTAAGGTTTGTTCAAGATCTGGTTTTGCCACCAGGCGCTGCCAAAAACTCATGAGAAAAAAGACTCCTTTTTATTTCAGCTTACCTGAGGCTTTTTCAGCGAGGTATTTGCTTTTATCTGGCACATATTTAAAGTTGGGATCAATTTCGCGGTCCAATTGATCAAAAGCCGCTTGCATTTGATCGCCGATCTTAGTGGTCACTTCATCTGTGAGCTTACCAGCAGGCACATTGATCGCTTCGCCAAAGCGCACGGTGACGCGTTGGCGTTTCAATAACCCAGAGAATTTCACTGGGCCTTGATACACCGCCGGCACGATCGGCACTTTGGCGAGTTTGGCGATCAACATCGCCCCGCCTTTAAGTTCAGTCGAATACCGCGTCCCGCTTGGGAAAATGATCACGCCTAAGTCTTGTTTTTTTAGCATTTTGACTGGGGTTTTGATCACAGAAGGTCCAGGATGTGCGCGATCGACGCCAAAAGCATTGGCGTGCACTAAGATCCAACGCAAAATCGGGTTATGGAACAATTCTTGTTTGGCCATAAAGCCGAATTTGCGCGGTGATGCCGCCACGGCAAAATAGATCGGGTCCCACCAAGTGCGATGCGGGCCGACCAACACATAAGGGCCGTCAGGTAAAACGTCTTTGTTTTCGTAATGCGCGTTGCCGTTGATCACCAATAAAATGAATCGCGCGACTTCGCGAATAAATGAATAGAACATTTGCGTGCTCCCTTCCAAGGCAGATAGCCGAAAACATTATACCATGAAGCAATTTATGGCGCGAATCAACTCATCAAGCGCCAGAGCTCCGCCAAGGACTAGTAGGTTTAACCTACTAGTCCCTAGCGACTTTAGCAAAGCCAGTCAAGGCAGTTGGCATTGGTGCGACGAAAGGCTACTATATTAATAGAAGCTAAATGAAATTCGAGGAACGAGCATGAAAACCTTTGGGATCGTCGCGCATGTGGATGCCGGCAAAACCACGTTATCAGAAGCGCTACTATATCAAAGCGGGCAGTTGCGCACATTAGGCCGCGTGGACAATCAAGATACGTTTTTGGATCCAGATGCCTTAGAACAAGCCCGCGGGATCACGATATTTTCCCATGCGGCGCAATTTAACTTAGGCGACAAGCCAGCGACGTTGCTGGACACCCCAGGGCATTTGGATTTTGCCGCGCAAGTGGAGCAAGTGTTGGATGCATTGGACTATGCCATTTTGGTGGTGGCAGGCAATGCACCGCTTTCTGGACACACGCGCACTTTGTGGAATTTATTGCAGCGCTACGGCGTGCCGACATTTATTTTTGTCAACAAAATGGATGCCATCGGCGCCGATGCCAAGCAAACCTTAGCGAGTTTGCAAGCGGATCTGGATGCTGGGTGTTTGCCACTTGCGCACTTAGATGATGACGCCAAAGAAGCCATCGCTGTGTTAGATGATGACGTGTTGCAACAGTATTTGGAATCCGGCGAGTTGACCACGGCAACGATCCAACAATTGATCGCCAAGCGTCAACTGTTTCCGGTATATTTTGGCGCGGCGTTGAAACTTGATGGGGTTTCAGCTTTGCTTGACGGATTAGCCACTTACACCAAAGAATCGCCAGTGTTGCCAAAATTTGCCGCGCGCGTGTTTAAGATCACGCATGATCAAGGCGTGCGCTTGTCGTGGTTGCGGGTGTTAGGAGGTAGCTTGGCGCCCAAGCAAATGCTTGGCGACGAACAGATCAACCAGTTGCGCGTCTATAACGGCACCAAGTACACCGTTGCTGAAAAGATCCATGCCAGTGAGGTGTGCGCCATCCCCAATCTTCAACAAACGCATGCCGGCATGGGCTTAGGCGCCTTGGCTGACGCGCCAAAGCCGATTTTACAGCCGGTGTTAAGTTATGCTTTGGATCCGCTTGATGAAGATCTGCATGCGTGTTTGCAAGCTATGGAAGAATTAGGCGACGAAGATCCGCAACTGCAAGTGACTTGGTCCAAGACCCTTCAAGAAATTCGGTTGCAAGTGATGGGGCCGATCCAAGTGGAAATTTTGACCGCCTTGTTGCATGACCGCTTTGGCTTGACGGTCAAGTTCGTGGCTGGCGGCGTGTTGTACCGTGAAACAGTGGCTCAAGTCGTTGAAGGCGTGGGGCATTTTGAACCGTTGCGCCATTATGCTGAAGTGCATTTGCGCATCGCGCCAGGCAAAAGCGGCAGTGGGTTGGTGTTTGATAGTGCTTGCTCGCCTGATGTGTTGACCCAAAATTTCCAACACCAGATCTTAACGGCGTTGCAAGCCAAAACCCAACTTGGCGTGCTCATCGGCGCGCCGTTGACCGATGTGCATGTGACCTTGATCTCCGGGCGCGCCAGCGTGAAGCATTCAGTTGGCGGTGATTTTCGTCAAGCGGCGTGGCGGGCGTTGCGCCAAGGGTTGATGATGTTACGAAAGGCTAAGGATGTGTTGCTGGAGCCTTGGTATCGCTTCGAATTGGTCGTGCCGACTGAAAGCATTGGCCGAGCGATGACCGACATTCAGCGCATGCAAGGCGAATTTGGCCAACCTGAACAAACTGGGGCGTTCACCCGCTTGACTGGCAGCGCCCCAGTTAGCGAAATGCAAGATTATGCCACCCAATTACGCAGTTACGCCCATGGCTCAGGCCAATTGAGTTTGGTGCCTGACGGTTATCGGCCTGCGCATGACGCTGATGCGGTGATCAAAGCGCGCGCCTATGTGCCAACGGCGGATCTTGAAAATACGCCAGATTCCGTATTTTGTGCCCATGGTGCCGGCTACCCAGTGGCTTGGGATGACGTGCCGGACATGGCGCATGTGCCATATTTAGCCACAGACGTTTTGGTACGATCCAATTGAGGTGCACGCCTTAATGAATGATCACGAAAAATCCACCTACAGAATGTCTGCAGGCGGATTTTTTTAACGATTTTCACGCGCTAAGATCACCGTGATCACCAACGCCGCCCCGGCAAAAAAGGCGCCGCCAAATGGCGTTGCGACCAGATCAAATCTATCGAGTAATTTGCCGCCAAGGCTGCTGGCCAAAACGATCCCGACATTAAAAGCAGCGATATTCAGCGCCGACGCCAACGCCGCATCTTCTGGGTGACTGGCTTCTGCCGCTTGCATGGTAAACAGCTGCAAGCCAGGGACATTCATGAAGGCAAACAAGCCCATCAAACCAAGTAAGATCAACGCACTGATCAGATGGTGCAACCCCCAAGGCATCAACAACATGATCAACAGATCAGCGCCAAACATCCACGCTAAGGCTGGCAGCGGCCGATGATTAGCCCACTTGCCGCCTAAGGTGTTGCCAATCGCCACGGCGATGCCATAGCCCAGCAACAACAAAACGCGATGATTGGCATCAAAGCCTAACTGGGCAAGTATCCCCGAAATATAGGTATAAACTGGGAAGCTGGCGCCGTAGCCTAATGCAGTGATCACCAACCCGGCAACAACATGCCGGTCGGTCAATAGCCGCTTAAAGGCGCCAGGTGCTGGACTGATTGGTTGAGGCAAGGCTTTTGGCACCAATGCCCAATTGGCCAACAACGCCAACAATCCGAACCCAGCAATGACAAGAAAAGCGACGCGCCAGCTGGCAATTTGCGCGATCATTGTACCTAAAGGGACACCGGTTACCGTCGCGACCGTCAATCCGGTAAACATGGTGGCAATGGCACTCGCGCGACGATTTTTGGCGACGACAGATGCGGCGATCACCGTGGCTGTGGCCATAAATACGCCATGAGCGAATGCGGCGATCACGCGTCCAGCTAACATTAAAGTAAAACTTGGTGCGGTGGCCGTCACCACATTACCAATAATGAACAAGCTCATCACGTTGAATAATAATTTTTTGCGCGGAATGCCAGCAGTGATCGCCGTCAACAAAGGCGCGCCGATCATGATCCCCGCGGCATACACCGAAACTGTTAAGCCTGCAGTGCTTAATTTGATGCCAAAAGCCGTCACGAGCATTGGCATCACACCCACCGCGATAAATTCCGTGATCCCGATGGCGAAAGCCGAAATGGCCAAAGCAATCAGCGTCCAGGTGGCGGTGCGGTTCGAAAAAGTTGTGGTTTCCATGGAAAGTCCTCCAGTCGATTTGCTTACGAAAAAATAGTATACTTGAGCAGTTGGAAAAAACCAGTACGCACTATTTAGTGCATTAAGCACCAAAAAGTACCTATGGAGGACAGATGGAAATTTATAATATTGGCGTTGAAGCCACGATGCAAGTGATCGGAGGCAAATGGAAGGCGATCATTTTGTGTCATCTGAAAAATCAAACCATGCGTAGCAGTGAATTACGTCGCGCGATCCCGCAGATCACCCAAAAGATGCTCACCCAACAACTGCGTGAGCTGGAAGCTGATGGCATCGTCGCCCGGCATATTTATCAACAAGTGCCACCTCGCGTCGATTATTGTTTGACCAAACGTGGTCAAAGTTTAAATGGAATCTTACTGGCGATGTGTACTTGGGGCGAACAAAATATCGCTGAGCGCCAAGCTTGTGGTGAAGACATCAAATTGATCCATCGTGATGAAGTGCTTGGCATTCCTGAAAAATAGCGCTTGTCCTTCGTTTACAGCTCATCACCGTCCTACCTGCGTGCTATAATCAAGCCAAAAACAGGTGAAGATGATGAAAAAGTACCGAGCGTGGATCTGGGGAATGGTGTTATTAAGTGTGGGCCTCACCATTGCCTTGATGCTGATCAGCCCGCAAGTGATCGTGATGCATTTTAACGCCAGTGGCGCAGCGGATAGTTGGGCCAGTCGTTGGGGGTTGTGGCTGGCGCCAGTGATCTTAGCGGCGATGGCAGGGTTATGTGATCGCATCGCTTGGCATCAGCGCAATCAGGCTGGTTTAACCCATATTCCTGTGGTGTTAGTTGGCGAATGGCGTAATGTGTTGTTGCTAGGGGTCGCGTTTTTGGTTCTGGGGTTCTTGCAGTTGAAACAAATCGGCTGGTAAGACACATGGCTTGACAATCAGCCATTGTCTTCAATACACCAAACAGCGGCCATCGAAATTTCTTCGATGGCCGCTGTTTGGCGTATTCGCCATTATTTGTGGCGAGTTGATTTGACAAAATGGTCATGCGCTAACACTTGTTGAAGGGTCGCGCGCGTGATGGCGTCATTTTGCCGTTGCGTTTGTTTTTTCCGAGCAGCATTAGATTGATGTTTATTCTTCTTGACCAAGCGCGTCGCCTTCTTTCATGGCTATCATACCATATCGAAGATCTCGGGGTAAAAGGCAGCGGCTGGTGCGTGCAAAGGTCAGCGGCGTTTTGTTATAATAAAGATAAGGAGAGGTGAAGACCATGGAACAGACGCAAAAACTTACGGGCTACGTCTGGCACGATTTGAACCAACCGACGACGCTTGAATTGGAGAATTTAGCGCAACGCTATCAACTACCGCAACGGATGATCGCCGCGACGCAAGACAAACATGAACAACCACGCTTAGATACCAGTGAAGCAGACATGACGCTATTGGTGTTGCGTTTGCCAGAAGCTTTTGACAGCGAAACGGGTGTGGCGACGTATCACACCGTCCCGATCTCATTGGTGATCGGCAACAACTGGCTGGTTTCGGTGAATTTGGCAAAAGCTGCCGATCGCCGCTTGCATGCGACCTTAGTCAGCGCCGCTGATGCCCAACAAGCCGCGATGGCAGTGCTCACTTGGGCAGTGGCGCAATATGATCATGTCTTAGATGATCTCAGCGTCCGAGTGCAAGACATGGAAGGGCGCGTGGCTGAGGCATCGCACAATCGCTTGTTATACGAAGTGATGGCCTTAGAAAAAGCGCTGGTGCATCTCACTGGTGCGTTAGGCGCCTATCAAAACCTTTGCCAGCAGTTAGCCGACTCCAACTGGCAAGCCCAACTGCCGATCGCCATCAGTGAATTGACAGTGGCGGTTTCGCAAGTGCTTGGGGTGGCTGAAGAAACAGAAGAGATCTTAGATCAATATAACACCGCAATTTCTTCAGTGATCGGCAATAACTTGAACTTGATCATGAAATTCTTGTCTAGCGTGGCGATCATTGTCGCCATTCCCCCGATCATCAGCGGGATTTTTGGCCAAAACACCTGGCTGCCTTGGCAAAAGCCGATTTACGGTTTTTGGGTGACACTGGCTTTGAGTTTGGTTTTGAGTGTGTCAGTGGCATGGTGGCTACGCAAAAAGCGTTATTTGTAACTTTAAAAGTCGGCTGAAAACAGTCGACTTTTTTGTCGGCACTCGCTACCGCCACAAGTCAACTGCAGAAAACACCAACAATGCCGCGACGATGCCGTTGATCAAGCGATAGTGTTGGTGATAAAAGCGATTGATCAGCTGGCCGCCGCCAGTCCAAGCAAACGTCCCCAATGACCCAATGGCGACCATCACCAATAGTCGCACCGGAATGGCCCCCATAATGCCAGGTAAGGTGAAGGCGCCTAAGCCGGTAATAAAATATAAATAGCATTTGATATTGGTGAATTGCAACAACAAGCCGGTGGTGAAACTGTCAGAGTCCGCGCCATCATCGCTTGGGTGGCTGACGGCGACATGATAAGCCAGATACAACAAGTAGGCGGCACCGATGACTTTCATCACGGTGATAAACGTTGGGGTATGTTGCAACCAGTCGGCAAAAATCGCCGCGACGATGCCGATGATCGCCATGCCACAGGCCATGCCCAGATTCAAGCGAATGCTACGAGGCAAGCCGCGGGTTTGTCCTGAAACCATGGCCATGATCGTGTTTGGACCTGGGGTGAATGACATAATGAAAACAAAAGTTAAAAATACGAGCATGAGCAACCTCCAACATTCATTGCCTATGCAATGAGTTAATAGGCCGATTGTAGTCGTAATTGATTGCAAATGCAATGACTTTTGCTGTTAATCGCCTGCTTTTGCCGGTATAATCAAAGTGAGGTGAGCTTATGTTTGATGTGATCCGTGAGATCGGCGCGATCACGCGCTTGATCCAAACCAAAAGCAATGCAGAATTTCG
The DNA here is from genome assembly GCF_045862175.1 of Lacticaseibacillus salsurae. Lineage (NCBI taxonomy): Bacteria > Bacillati > Bacillota > Bacilli > Lactobacillales > Lactobacillaceae > Lacticaseibacillus > Lacticaseibacillus salsurae. The sequence continues at coordinate 28,352 of NZ_BAAFZI010000022.1, forward strand.
CAGCATCGGCTTAGACAATAATGCCTTCATCTATGTGATCCGCGCTTGTGAGCAGCCGGGGATGTTTATGGGGGAGCTGGCAGATTCCGTGCAAATCGATCGCACCACCGCTTTTCGCACGCTGCAAAAAATGGTGACTGCCGGCTGGTTTGAATTGCGCCCAGACGCCAAGGACAAACGTTTGCGCCGGGTATATCCAACGGCTAAAGCCACCGCACTTTACCCGCGGTTGCATGCGTTTGAACAGGCGCGATCGGCGCATTTGCTCAGCGGCTTAACGCCTGTTGAACGCGAACAATTGACGCGCTTGATCAAAAAGCTTAAAACCGAGTCCTAGGCACTTGCGGACTCAAAATTGGCCTCACCACGTTTAACTTGATCGCGTGGTGAGGCCGATTTTCATGCTGGGTCGCTGACCGGGTAGTTAGCCGGCTAAGTATCTCGCGCTGGTTTGCATCGTGGCTTGATGAATAGTCAACAAGGTAGCTTGCGCCAATGAGGCATCGACATCAGGTTGCGTCAACCAACTGGCAATAAAGCCTGCGATCGCCGAGGCCAAATAGGCGGTATTTAAATGATTGATCGCCGTATCGGCCAAAGTGGAGAAACTTTTGGTTTGATTTAAGATCTTGGTCGCAATCACATCGGCCAATTGCTTTTGAAAGCTGCCGTCATCTTTGGCCAACAATACGCGCAACGTGGCTTGCTGCGCGGTGACCCCAGTGATGATGTTGGCCACGTATTGTTGTTGGGTATGGACTGAAATCGGCGCGATCGGGCTTCCCACTGGACGAAAGGCACCAGAAACGTCATCCAGCACCGAGCCGACGATTGCATGTTCTAGCGCCTGAAGGTCTGGATAATGCTGATAAAAGGTGTTGCGGGCACATTGCGCCAAGGTACAAAGCTTGCGCACCGTGATCGATCGACAGTCGCTTTGGTCTAACAGTAACAAGTACGCGTGTTTCAGATTGGCTTCAGTTTTGCGATAACGCAAATCGTTTTTATTCATTTTTTTCACCTTATCGGACATTATACCCGTTAAGTGACACTTAACGCACAAAACACCTTGTTTTGCCAATTGAAGTCAGTGGTGGCGCTTTGTATAGTGAAGCCAGATAATGGAAAGCGAGGTTTCATCATGAATCGAGTCGCATCAATTTTAAAGATCAAATACCCCTTCATTCAAGGCGCCATGTCTTGGCTGACGGATGCTAAGTTCGTCGCCGCCGTCAGCAATGCTGGCGGGTTAGGCATTCTGGGACCAAACGCCGGCCAACACACCGTCACCACCAGCGCGGAAGAAACTGCTGAGCGTATGCGACGGCAGATCAAGCAAACCCAGGAGCTGACTGATAGGCCTTTTGCCGTCACGTTGATTGTGGCAGGTGGTGACACCTCGATCTTCACGAAAAAGATCTTAGATGTGGTGATCGCCGAACATGTACCAGCGGTGTTATTGAACTCACTAGGCGGGGTATCCAGTGACACTTATGGCGTCGATCCCGCCACCATGAAGACCTTAAAAGCTCACGGCATCAAAACCGTCGTCCGCTCACTTCAGCCCTCCATCAAAGACGCGCAAGCCGTTGAAGCCCAAGGTGCAGATATTTATGTCGCCACTGGCTTTGACGAAGGTGGCACCATGCCAGGCGGCGAGATCGGCTCATTTGCCATAATGCCGATGATCGCCGACGCAGTGAAAATTCCGGTGCTGTTAGCTGGTGGGATCGCGGATCGGCGCACCGTTAATGCTGCTTTTGCCTTAGGGGCCCAAGGGGTGTATGTGGGTTCACGGTTGATCCCAACCGTCGAAAACCCAGCAGCGCAAAACGTCAAGCAACTGATCGTGGATTCTACGGCAGAAGATCTGGTCTTGTTCCGCACGCTACCTGATTATTATCGCTCATTACCCACCAAGTTAGTCGATCAGTTGATCAAAAATGATCAAACGCTGCCTGCGCCTGAGGCCAAGCAAATCAATGCCAAGTTGATGGGTGGTACCAGTGGCATGCGCTTGGGCATGCTTGAAGGCGACTTTGACCACGGCTATGTGTCAGTCGGTACTGGCATTTCGATGATCCATGCCATTGAACCCGTGCAAACGGTGATCCAAGACCTGATGCAAGATCAATTGGATGACCCACAATAACCACTTAGATGAACGACATTGACGAAACCGATCGTCAGTGTCGTTTTTTGTGCCTGGCAAAAATCACGGTTCAATTCGTGTTATCCTATTGGGTGGGATCAAAGGAGGATCACGATGCACAAAAAAGGAATTTGGGCGATCACCGCGACGATCGGGGTACTGGTGATCATCGGCGGTGTTTGGCTTGGATACCGCCGCATGCATGTGCCAGTTGATGGCACCAATACCAAAGCGGCGATGACGACGCAAAAGCAATTTTATCACCAGCTCACGACGCAATATCCGCAACTGAAACCAGCCATCGATCATGATGCCAAACCAGATACTTATGTCATTCCAGGCTTGTTGAAAACCAAAACATTGACGCACTCAGGTGGCCAAGTTGGCATTAGCACCACCATGGATCCGCAAGGCTTGGCGATCACGCCTGAATATGTGGTGATCTCAGCATACAGTCGCGATAAGCGGTACCACTCGGTGATGTATTTCTTGAATAAACATACTGGGCGCATGGTCAAAGAATTGGTGTTTCCAGGCCGCAGTCATGCTGGTGGGCTGGCTTATGATCCCATTAGCAAGCGCTTGTGGGTCACCACTGAAACTGCTCAAAAAGCCGCGTCGCTTTCAGCATATGATGAAAGCACGTGGCGCCAGGCCAACTTTGCCAAGCACCATCAAGCGACCAAGTTCGATCATGTGCAGGCCATGCCCAATGTCAAGCGGGCGTCATTTATCACGTATCACAACAATGCGTTGTATCTAGGCTTTTTTGACCGCAACGCCCAAGGCAATTTCTTGGCGCTACCCATGAGCAAACACGGCATGCCAACGAGCAGCGGTGGGCATAACGTGGTGTTGCGCGGGGATAATCATCCTGGGCATTACAGCACTTCCAAGCGCCTGCAAGGGGCGACATTTTATCATGGTGAGCTGTTATTTTCGCAATCATATGGCGCCAACCCATCACATTTGTTGGCATTTGACAACGATGGCCAACGCACCTGGCTAGATTTTGATGGCGACGACACCATCAAGGACGTCGCCATGCCGCCTTACATGGAACAAATCGTCGCGGACGGCGAGGATCTGTATGTGTTGTTTGAGTCGGCTTCAGCCAAATATCGCAAAGCCGACTTGGAATTTCATGCCGATCGTGTGGTGAAGCTCGACTTGGGCCAATTATTGCACTAACAAACTAAGCGGCAAGGCTCATTGAACACATGAGTCTTGCCGCTTTGTCATCTGGAGATCAGTTTTGCGTTGAGCCAAAAGTGGCAAGTTTTGCTGGCAACATGTGGCGTAAACGGGTTTGCACCACTTGCGCATAAGGGGTGACCACCAACCAAAAGCCGCTGGCCAATAACATACTGCCGACCACATCGCTGGCGAAGTGATCGCGCAAATACACCCGAGCGATCGCCACTAATAGGACCCAAATCAGCCCAAGCACCACGGCGACTAATTTGACTTCTTGATCGTGCAGTCGCGGCAACCCCAACATCAATAAGGTAAATACCAATATTGCAGTGCAAAAGGTATGCCCGCTGGGGAAACTATACCCGGAATCAGCGACGAGCTGATGGATCGGCCGCGCGCGGGCGACCAGCTGTTTGCAAACTTCTGCGATCGCTGAGCCGAATAATTGGATCGCCTCGACCCAAATGGCCAACGCCAAGTCACGGCGATACCACAGCCATAAGCACAATAAGGCCGTGGCCCCTAGTACGATCGCGGGACTGCCTAACGTGGCAATGGCTTTGAAGATCAAGGTGTTGTGCGGCGTGATGGTTTGCGTGGCCAGCTTGGCAAAAGCCAGATCCGCGTTTTTCACCCAAAAAGCGTGCGTATGGACGCCAAAGGCCAAGCCGGTAAATAGGAGCAGTAAGATCAAGCCAAGGGTTTGTTGATATTTAGTCTTCATCAAGCACCCCGCCACGATTTTTCAGCGCTAAGATCGCCGCTGGGATCAATGAAATGGCGACGATGGCGATCATGATCAAAGAAAAATGGGCTTTCACTAAGGCAATGTTGCCAAAGAAATACCCAGCGCCTAATGCCACAGCCACCCAAGTGCAGCCGCCAAGCACGTTATACGGCACAAAATCTCGATAGCGCATGCGGCTGATGCCCGCAGTGAACGGGACAAAGGTGCGAATGATCGGCATGAAGCGCCCTAAGAAAATCGCCGCTTTGCCGTATTTGGCAAAAAAGCGTTGAGAGCGGGTGAGGTATTTTGGCTTGATCAAGTGGCTCAGCTTCTGGCTGCGCGTCAGATAGGCGCCAAAATGTTTGCCGATCTCGAAATTCAGCGCGTCGCCTAAAACCGCCGCCACAGCTAAAAGCATCAACAACAACCAAATGTTTAAGTGGTTTGGGTTTAACGCCGCCAGCGATCCGCATAAAAACAGCAGTGAATCTCCTGGTAAAAAAGGCAAGATCACCATGCCAGTTTCAACAAAGATCAAAGCGAACAAGCCCAAGTCGATCAAATTGCCGAACTGGCTGATGAGTTGCGGCAACAGCTGATCAAGATTTGGGATCAAAGTGGTGAGCAAAAGCACAGACATAAAAGCTCCTCCTTTAAGGATAATGTCATCAGCATACCCGCAATCTAGCAAGTAGCCTACTCATGAAAACTAAGTCAAATCTCAAGATTTTTCAGAAAAGCGCCGGCGAGTGCCTGTTTGCTGGTTGGCATTCTGAGCAAAATTCAGCTGGGGATGATCGGACCGGCTGAAAAAAATTTTTTGATCATCACCTTTGCTGGCATTTCGGTGATTGGCGTCAGGTCACATTCTAAGTTATAATTGATTTAGCAATTTCCAGTCGCGGCTTCTCACTTGGGGAGGCCGCCTTTTCATGAGCAACAACATAAGGAGAAACAAACATGGCAATCAACTGGTTGAACCAAGGCTGATTGGCAATGCTACTCATGGTGGGTATGGGATCTCTGATAAAGCTGAATGAAAATTAGCAAAAAAGCCCGTCAATTCGGGCTTTTTAATTGCTCGCAAATTTTATTGATAACTCGTGGGATGATTCGGCAGGGCATCGGTAGAGGCTGATTCTAAGCAATGCTTGGCAAATAAAATCAGTTTTTGCCCACGTTTTTGCCCACATATTTCGTTGAACAGTACCCGGGTATTTACTTGGACTTTGAATACTCACATGCCCATAATTCGCTGGCAATACTGAATTTGTTGGGTTCTTTGTTTCTCCGTCGTTGCGCAAGTTGTGCGAGCTATCTATAGATATTTCTGTATACCTTCTTGATTCGTGCTAGTGCTTGTCGTCGCCTCTTGTTCACCCCCTGGCTAGTTTTGCCGGTGCGGTTTCCGATTTCCACAGCGTTAAGTTCAGAATAGTAATACTGATACAACACCGTCTTATCAGCAGTTGAAAGGGTCGCAATGGCCGCTGCAAGATGCTCATTTTCGATGAAGGTTTCGAGATGTTCAACCTCGTCATCAGTTAAAAGAAAGTCTTCGGAATGTCCAGGATCGGCGATTTCTTCCAACAACCGTTCCTCAAGTGGCGTTTCTTTGAGGTCTTTAAAGTGTTTACGATAGAGGTTAATTCGTTCGTTACGAAGGACTTGTTGCATGTATCTGATGAACATTCGAGAGACCTCACGTTCGCGGCTCATGAATACAGCCTCCTTAGATTGACAGATAATTAGTTACACTTACGCAGGTCACAGGCCGAGGTTGAACATGGCGGTGAAACCAAAACGTTAAATTTAAATTAGGTAACTAATATCGTAGGAAGGCAAAAACCCATCAGCCAATATACATTGGCCAATGGGTTCAGGAGCGGTGTGAATCTGGTGAGAGTTCGCTAGATGTGTGCCGCAAATCGAATCGCTGTCAGCACAATGCCCGTTAATAAAGTGATCACGATTGCTAAGCCGATCAAGGCCGGGCTGATTGCAGCGATCCCCCAGCCAGTCAGTGCCAGTACCAGCGTCAACATACAGTTACCACCGATCGCTACTGCCACGGCACGACTGGGTCTGCTAGTCCAAAACGGCTTTTGGGTGCGGGTCATCAGGATCGTCAACATCGCGCTAAAAATCAGATAGACGTAAAGGCCGGTGCTGACTTGTCCAGTCGTTAGACCAAGCCGTTGCAACCAAGTCAGCCAACCGTAGCCGACCGCTGACCAGCCTATGGCCAAGATGCCAGCAATCTTGCTAAGTTTGGCCAGGTTCCAGCTTTCTGGCTGGTGGGTGATCGTCGTGCGGTCAGTGCCGAGCACAAGGGTCACACAATCATTCAGGATCGCGACCAGGATCATCGCGTTTAAGGTCAGCGGAATGAAGTGGAGAATCAGATAACCTAATGTCAGCAGGAGTGTTAGCTCCGCGGTGCGTGAAAGCTTGGTGATCGTCCAGGTCATCATGCGTTGATAGACGCGGTGGCCGGCATCTAGTATCTCAATGATCGGGGTCAGGCCGTCTCCTAGCAATACCATGCGCGCCGAGCGCTTGGCGAGGTCAACGGCACTGTCAACGGCGATACCAACGTCGGCTTGTTTCAAGGCGGGGGCGTCGTTGACCCCGTCGCCGGTCATACCGACCACATAGCCTTCACCTTGTAGACGCTTGGCCATCGCCAATTTGTCTTCTGGGGTCACGTCGGCGATGCCTGCGAGGTCTGCAATTTTGGTCCCGACATTAACCTCGGTGTACGAGCGCACCTCACCGTTTAGCCCAACTGCTTGGGCAATCGCGGCGGCAGTTTTTTGGTTATCGCCAGTCAGCATGATTACTTTGACGCCGCGTGCCTGCAGAGCCTTGATGGCAGTTGCGGAATCTGCCCGAGGTTGGTCTTGGAGTACGAATAGACCGACTAGCTGTGAATCAACGACCACGGCTGCCGTACGGCCTTCGGCGAAGTTGACCGCCGTTAGGTCTGGGTGATTGGTGGCCAGCGCCGTCAACTTCTTCAGTGCGCCGAGTTTCACGTTGACGGTGGCACTATCGGTGACCACAGTGGCTTGGGAGTAGCCGATACCGGAGGTGAACGGCGTGAATTCATGCTGAGGCCAGGCCTTAATGTTGTGTGATTGGGCATAGTTGAATAGCGCCGCGTCGATCACGCTGGCATTGCGCGTATCTGCTGCACTGATCGCCAGTTGGGTCACGTCGGCGTCTGGGAGCGTTGACCAGTTGTAGAAGGCCACCACAGCGGGTTTGTTGGCAGTGATCGTGCCGGTTTTATCCACGAGTAGCACATTCATATTGGCAGCTTCCTGAATCCCGGTGAGGTCGGAAACTAAGACGTGCTTGGTACTCAAGACCTTGGCTTCGACCGAGTTAGCAACGGCAAAACTCGATGGCATGGCGATTGGGATCGTTGCGATGAACAGCATTGCCAGAAACGGTAGCATGGCGACCAAGTCTTCATGGCGGACAATGGCCACGATGATCAACAGCACGGCCAACACCGCATCGAGTGCTGCTAGATAGCCGATGATTTTGCCCAAGAGCTTCTGCAAATGGCCCGGCGCCGAGCTTTGGTTGATCAGGCTGATTGTTTTGCCGCTGCGGCTATTAGCACCGGTGGCGGTGACGATCGCTAAGGCATTGCCGGAGAGGACTTCGGTGCCGGCATAGGCGGTATCACCAGGGGTGCGGTTGACAGCCTTGGCTTCGCCTGTGATACTGCTTTCGTTGACTTCCAGCGTGTCCGTCAGCAGACGCACGTCGGCGGGGATAATGTCCCCTTGGCGTAGGCTGATGAGGTCATCAACGACTAAGTGCTTGGCTGACACCTGTTTCCACTTGCCATCGCGGCTGACCGCGGTGGTCGGCGATAAGTCATGTGATAGGCTGCGTAAGACCGTGTTGGCGCGGCGAGATTGAATCGCGCCATTGACCGCGGCAAAGAGCAACATTAGCACGATGAACCCGGCTTGGATGCCCTTGCCTAACACGATTTCAATGATCAGCGCCGCTTCGAGTATCCACGCGCTAGGCTCCCACAGGCGAGTGATAATGGCCGTGGCAAAGTTGAAGGGGGGTTCGGCCACTTCGTTGAAGCCATCACGGGCCAGTCGCCGGTCAGCTTCGTCTTGGGCGAGGCCGTTTAGATCGTTTTTTTCGGTCATAGTAGACACCAGCTTTCTGCAAGATAACAAACGGCCGCGCACATATTCGTGCTCGGCCGTTTGGTCAATGCTGATCAGTCGAAGTCGACTGAATCAGGGAAGTGGGCTAAGCGCGTGCCGTCAGCGCCGAGTTCTTCTTCGATCCGCAACAGTTGGTTGTATTTCTCCACACGCTCGGAACGGGCCGGGGCGCCGGACTTGAGTTGCGCAGCGTTCGTGGCGACGGTAAAGTCAGCGACAAAGGTGTCGCCGGTTTCACCAGAACGGTGTGACATCATGGTAGTGTAGCCGTTCTTGCGCGCTAAGCGGATTGCTTCCAGTGTTTCGGTGACCGTGCCGATCTGGTTAAGTTTGATCAAGATACTGTTGGCCATGCCTTGTTTGATGGCGTCTTTGATCAAGGCTGGGTTAGTGCAGACCGGATCGTCTGCGACTAGTTGCACGCGGTCGCCGTACTTCTTGGTGAAGTCAGCGAAGTGGCCCCAGTCTTCTTCCCCATAAGGATCTTCGATGGAGATGATCTCTGGAAACTTGTCCAGCAGGTGAATGTAGTATTCGCCTAATTCGGCAGGCGTGTAGGTTTTGCCTTCAAAGTCATAGTTCTTGGTGTCGCGGTTGTAGAAGTACGATGCCGCCGCGTCAAAGGCGATGGCGATTTCCTTGCCAGGCGTGTAGCCTGCCTTGATGATGGCGTCATGCAGCATCTGCAAGGCGTCTTCGGAGTTCTTGAGGTCAGGCGCAAAGCCCCCTTCATCGCCGAGGCCCGTGGTGTAGCCGGCTTCTTCGATCACCTTCTTCAAGGTGTGGTAGGTGTTGGCGATTTTCTCGAAGCCATCACGGAAGCTGGAACGATCGACTGGGGTGATCATGAATTCCTGAATATCGATGCCGTTGTCGGCGTGCTCACCACCGTTGATCACGTTGTGGAACGTTTGTGGAAGCTCCAAGTCGGTGCCGCCGAGGTAGCGATACAGCGGTGTGTGCAAGGCGTTGGCTGCTGCACGGGCAGTGGCCATTGACACCCCTAAGATCGCATTAGCCCCTAGGCGTGCCTTGTTAGGTGTGCCGTCTAAGTCGATCATCAGCTGGTCGATGTGGGCTTGGTTGAAGGGGTCGGCACCGTGCAAAGCCTTGTTGATCTCGGTATTGACGTTGGCCACGGCCTTTGAGACGCCTTTGCCTTGGAGCCGGTCGCCGCCGTCGCGCAACTCGACGGCTTCTTTTTCGCCGGTCGATGCACCAGATGGTACCTCCGCGCGGCCGAGCGTACCGTCCGACAGAATAACATCGGCCTCAACAGTTGGGTTGCCGCGGGAATCGAAGATCTCGCGCGACTTCACAGATTCAATCACTACTGACATAATTGTGCTCCTTCCGGTAAAAAAAGATGGCGTCTACTGCACGCAAAATCTGTGCAGTAGACGTCATCAAATTGATTTACCAATTAGTTTTAGTGGCGAACGTCATCGCCGATTAACTTTTAACACCCAAAGCATACTCCCTTACGAAATTTTGCGCAAGCCAGACCGACAAATTGTATGTGTCAAGTTTTTCTCGGTTCCAGTAAATTGAGTTCCAAATGATAGGTTCTATCCGACCTGATTAAGTGACGCTGCCAATTTGGCCAACCCTGAGCTTGCTACACCTTGAGTGGAGATGACT
>NZ_BAAFZI010000023.1:0-37342 GCF_045862175.1 Lacticaseibacillus salsurae
CTCAACTTTTGCACGGAACACTGCACGAGCCTTGATCACCGGTATTGCCTATAACCTGGTTCAGCTCTTTAAACAGCTCTTTGTCTCGGAAGACCGTCGTTCAACCATCTCCTCGCTACGGTTCAGTCTCTTTCACATCGCCGGTAGGATTACTTGGCACGCCCGTCGTGTGGTGATTCATCTTGCTTCTAACTATGTTTACAAGAACTGGTTTAGTCGGCTCATGGACGAAGTCCATCAGTTGGCGACCTGAACTGAATAACTGAATAGGTCGTGCGTCGAGCCGAAAACTGGGTCGGTCTATTCGTGGTGCATCGATCACCAACTTCTCCGCTCAGTCAGTATTCGCAACGCTCCAAACGTTGCTTTCAGACCGGCCAGATGCGATTTCATGTCCCAAATACCGAGGTGAATAATCCAGGTTAAATCCTCTGACTGCAACGTCCCAGAAATTTGGTTGGCATCAACTCTTTTAACCAGGGTCTCAATAAACGTTGGCAATGCCGAAAATTTGTCACCAAACCAGATGAACTTAACAGACCGTTTTGCCCAATAAAAATCCGCTATTTTCTGGTTCTGGAATCTATCGGCGGCACTATTCTCACTCGAATTATATTTCATCAAAGCATACTTCACTAGTTGAACACCGGGAATTTCAAGAAGGGAAAGTACTTCCTCCTCTTCCATGCTGCATCCAATAAATAGGAACACGATTTTTTTCTTATTACTGAAAAATTTCTGAAATTTTTGGCGGAGTTCTGTATGTCCGAAATATAGATCTGAGTATGAAGTAGATGAACTAACGAACATCCGAACATTCTTAATTGGCATCCCATGGATATGAATTATGCTATCGATTTGAAATGAAGTGGGCATTTCAGTTATATCAGCGTATCTAACTGGTTTTTGCGCAAGTTGGCGGGTAATTGAATCCTCAATTTGTTGATCATAGTTCGTTGTCACAAAAGTTGTATGCATTCTGACAAGCTGTTCCAAAATCTGATTTCGGCCTTGAATTGGCGGAAGTTTTAAGAATATATAGTGTTCACATTCATTGACAACTTCGGAGTAAATATTTTTGGATTCTAACTTATCATGCGATACTGCTTCTGAATACTGCTCGACAACATAATTAACAAGGTCTACTTTTCGCTTGTTGGTATAGTTTGCATTGCGTAACCATTCCAAAAATACGAGATCTTCTCGATTCACTTCCTTACGTTCAGTATCATCACGGTCTACAATCACATCAAGATGGAACCTCCAGTAATCAATCAGCTCAAGAACATAGTGATTCCAATCTGGATATCCCTGTGAAATTGAAACACCTGCACCAATGACACATACGAGAGATAGTTCCCGCTGAGCTGATGAGATGTCCGTCACCATCTGATTGATCTCCTCTTCTGTATTAAATCGATGTAAAGCTGAATCGTCACACATTCAAAACTCCTCCTCCCAAGCAACACATCAAAAACCACGGTTGAATATTCGTCACTGTTCCGCCTGGAAACGTGCCAACCCTCTCAGTTAAATTGAGAACTACTATTTTATATACAACAAGCTGTTGTTTCTTCTTTTCCTTTCATTTCTTCTCTTCTTCCGCAGGCCGATTCGATGTTCCAGGTCTTGCTTACTCGCACTTAAGTATAAAAAAACAGAATCTAGAACTGGTCTAGACTCTGAATCAATATTTCTGGGATGTGACGTCTTACCCAAACGAAATTTTTATTCCCATTCAAGCGTATCTTCAGCGGCGCTAACCCGCGCCATCACTAGCTTTCTACACTACGGATGCCGTTTTGGCGGGGAGTTTGGCGGGGCTTAGCTGGTCATACTTTACCGCCTGATTCCCCACGAACCGCACCTGATTCTGACCCGCCGTTTTGATTGTGATGTTGCCTGCAATCTGTTCGGCGATGTCAGCATCCAGCCCACCCCACAAGTGCGAGTAGTGCTTGAGCGTAATCTCAGGTGACGAGTGGCCTAAGCGCTTTGACAACACCAGCACCGAGACGTTGAACTCATTGATGAGATACGACGCGTGACTGTGGCGCAGCCCTTTGCCTTCGACCGGGTGCACCTGCGCCAGCTTGGCGTAGCGGTGGATAATCCGCGAAATCGTCGACTTGGTCATCGGCAAGCCGTCATAGGTCATGATGAAGTCATCAATCCCACCCAGCCCGAAACTCGTCTGTATCTCGCGCCATCGCCGCAGAATCGCCACAGTGTCATCATCGAGCGTCAAGATCCGCTTGCCGCTGTCCGTCTTCGTGTAGTCGTGGCGTTCCCAGTCATGCCGGTTCTTCATCACCAGCATGTGGTCAACGTGTAGCTGCTTCTTGGCGAGATCAACATCCCGCCACCACAGCGCAGTTCCTTCATTGACCCGCACGCCAGTCAGGAAGTACAGCCACAACATCACGAAGTTCAGGTGCCCGTATACATCATCAATGCAGATTTGCGCGATAACTTGTTCAAACTCAGCTTTCGTCCAAAACGGCACACTGCTCTTGGCCTTAGGAATCGCCTTAACTCGCTTTGACACATTACTGGACAGGTACTGCATCTGTACCGCGTGGTCAAGGGACTTGCGGAAACAGCCGAACACTAATCCAGCATAGCCTTGCGAGTAGCCCGCACCACCGTCTTTCTCATCCGTGAGCAACCACGTGCGGAAGTTCTGCACGTCAGTGATGTCGATGTCGCGCAGCAACTGGTCGCCAAACCGTGCAATACAGATGTCAAAGCTGCGATTACGGACGGCAAAGGTGCTTCCCTCCACGTCAGTTTTGTACGCTGGGATATACGTGTCCTTCATGAATTGGCGGTAAGTCATGCGGAAGTTCGTAAACCCATGCGCCTCATGATATTCACGTTTTACCCGTGTCAGCTCCTTGTTTGCAGCAAACGCGGTACTGAATGGCATTCCTTGACTGTCCTTCCGCCCTTTCTTGCGGACGCGCTTGCCACTCATCTTGTCGGTGCCTAACTCGGTTTCATAGTAGAAGTTACCTTTGGCGTCTATGAATACGCCTGGATATTTGGTTTTACTCATTCTCAACAGCTCCATTCATCGGTGATCCGAGAATGGACTCAACGACAGAACGCGGCACGCGCCCTAAGTTTCGGTTGAGATACAAGGGATAACCCTTTTGTACCATCCTTTGCTTCGCTTGTCTAATGATATCGCGCGCGGTGTGCTGCTTGAAGCCTAATGCCATCAGATCTTGATAGCAAACAAAACTCTTATCCAATTACGTCACTTCCTTCTCACTGATTGAAGTGAGATAATCAAACCAGATAGGATCCATATCTTATCTGTGAAGGGTGGCTACTTGCTTTGGTCGGCGTAGTCATCCTTTTTGATTTGCTCACTTTGTTCTGAATCAATTAACACGCCATTGCGTTGGTGCTGGTAGTGGTGAATCAAATCCCAATGGCGTTGCGTTAGCTTGCCGCCGTCAATGATTGCCTTCAGCTCAGTGGTGCCGTTGTACTGATCAATCAGCTGCAACATCTTCAGTGACGGCGCGACCTGTTTCTTCAGCCAGCGGGTAATGTGTGCATAACTCAATGGTTCAGGATTGGTAGAAAGTTGCAGCTTGTCACGATTGTTGCCAATGAAGGCATCCCAGCGTGGATCTGTCGCCCACTGACTCTTAGCTTTGTGGCTCGGCGTCAAGAAACGCAGGTAACGGTTGATGATTCCAAAAACCACTTTTTCTGGATCACGTTCCGCCAACAAATTCTTAATTGCCGCAGCGGCGCGTTTGCGACGTAGCCGGACTTCAAAGCGCGTGCGAATCGGCTGGTCTTCAATCGCAATCTCAGGGTGCTTCTGGTGTTGCTCAAAAGCCTTGTCGTAAATACAGAAGTAAACTTCACTTTGCGGCGACCCCAGATACAAAGTTCTGCCCGATGCCTCCCACTGCTTCGTACGATTATCTCGAAAGCCGTGGAAACGCGAGGTGAATTCATCGCGGTCACACTTCTCAATCAAGGTCGGCACATCGAGTAAACCATTACGATCATTGATGGCGAGGTCAACGCGAGTGAAGTGGCCGCCAAGCGCGATGCACGTCTCTAGGAAGTCGTACCAGGTGCGATTCTGCTGACGCAAGTAAGATTCAACATAGCGGCAGCCTTGACCTTTCAACTCAATCATCGTGCCGCTATCCTCACTAGGATCATACCCGTCTGCATTCACATCTTGATATGGTGACAGTAGTACGTCGATTTCACCGCATTTTAAGGTGGCCGCGTATCCATAACGCGCGCCTTCTTTAAGATTGAAATGATTGAGGTTGAGCTGGAACAACTCGGTTACCAGTTCTTCATAGTCGTGCGACTTGAAAGTAACGCCCAAGTAATCAATACAGACGTCAATATTGTTCTGACCAGTCAACGATCTCATTGCTAACGTCAACCGCAACCGCGCTTGTTGGTTGATTGGCTTATTTCCCGTCAGCAACTGATTCAGATGCGATCGACTGTAATCAGCCGTCTTCGCTAATTGACCTTGAGTAATCTTATACGTGCGCATCTCATCATGAAACTGGTTTAGCCAGTCGGTATTCGTCATCCCGCCGACTAAGTTCAAATCTTTCAGCATGTTAGCTCCTTTCGAAGCAACCTGACAGCAAAGCCGCCTTTCTGCTTACGCAAAGTGGCTTGCCACCGGCGCTTTCGTCCTACTTACGTGTATTTTGTCTCTAATATTTGCCCCCCTATTAGAGACCGGGGGCTTGTGGCGGCCGGCTAACGCCGACCGCCGCCGCTCGCGCTAGCGGCTTTCGCGCTGCACGCCGCGCACGGCGGCGTACGTTGCAAGACCCTTCCGGAAGGCCTGTGAGAACTTTCGCTCTCAACATATACAGACGGTTTGTAGGACGCGTTTTGAAACTGAAAGTTGTTGAACTGTAACAGGATTTTAATGTTACTGGCTAACGGACGTGACGATACAGACGGCGCTACTGGCCCCCAAAAAAGACATATTGATTCAATTTCTAAGCAATTTCTAAGCTCTTCTGCAAATAAAAATACCCATATCATCAACGGTATTGGCCGAGATATGGGCTTTGAAGTTGCTGAATAGAATTGATGGTGTTGACGAAATCGGAAGTAGGTGTAGCGAAAGAACTTCTAAAGAGATTTTCCAATAATTCTTGGCTGCTCATCCGGTTACATTAATCATCCCTTTTTCTTACTCGAACAGCGAGTAACGTCGGTCACGTAGATCAAATGCCGGCTTAGTCCCTTCAAGGACATCAACAATTTGCGTATTAATATCTTTATCCTCTAGGGCTCCGCTGACAAATGCAAACGTATTTGTGTTTTTGTCCATAGTGGCAACAATCACTTGATCGGCATCCGCCGCAATGGCAATGTTTGGATTATGCGTAACAACAATTATTTGTCGTTGCGTTTTCGCATATCGTAAATACGGCACCAAATGCTTAAATATGGATTGATTATCTAAGTTATCCTCTGGCTGGTCAATTACAAGCGGATATTCACGCCGCGATAGCCCCAGATAGAAAATAAGAAGTACTAGTCCTTTCTCACCAGCAGACAGAGCCTGTAATGGACGCTTGTTGTACATGAGCCGTAGTTCCGCGTCTAAAAATTCGAGACCGAACAAATAATCGTATGCAGTGGCCCGATCTCGAAAGATTCCTTCTAAGCCGTCAAAGTCTGGTCGACTAGTTTTTTGGTCGTTCTGATAAAGCACTGCTTCAATGAAATCAATCACTTGATTCGAGATGGAAACGTCAGTTTTATCCAACTCTGAATTAATAAAATCTGCGGCTTCACTAGATCCTCTTAGTTTTCCAGCTTTTCTGCCGTCAACATTACTGAGTATGGTCTGGACAAATCCTGATACTGGCTGAATGGTTCCAACAAATTCAACACCGCTGTCTCGCTCTGTGTTAATACCGTTTTGTTGATCCACATTGTTCAGCACATCAATGTACTGCTTAGCGTCAAGATACAGTCCGTCTAATTGCCTCCCTTTTTCTTTAATCAGATTCAAAATCTGCTCAACAAGAGAATGGCGTTGCTTATACAGCTCTGCAATTTGGTTGGGAATCTTATCTGTGCAATTCTGAATCTCCTCCAGAACCGATTTTTCAGAATCAGTATCTAACCCTTCATCCCCTATTTTTAGAAGAGATAGTTTTGAGTTCCAAGCTTCTAAAGCATCATGGTATTGTGCCTGTTGCTTACCCTGGATACTCATCTTACTATCCAGTCGATTGATTTCTTTATTAGATGTTTCGATTTCCTTTGCTGTCTCATCAATTGCTTTTTGAAGTTGGCTCTTTTTGCTTTCAGCGGCAGCCTGACTCTTTGAGAGACTCGATTGACGATTTGACGAGATATTGGCCGTAATTTGCATAGTCTCAGTAAGTTCTGTAATTTCAGTCAAATTTGGTAAAAGTGTACTATACTTCTCCACAAATTTTTTGACAGTTTTGTTATATTCATTAATCGTATTAACTACTTTGTCAGCGCTATTTTGCAATTCATTCAAATCTAATATGAATTGTGAAATATTTCCTTGTTCCTTTTCCTCAGTCTCTTTGAACCTCTTGTTAGTCTTCAGCTTATCCACTAAGCCTTGCCTTTTCTCGCTTTCATCAGATTCTGGATTTTCAATTAGCGGCTTCTTCGGTGGATTTGATTCCATACTCTTAATTTGAGCTTGAATAGTATGAAGTTTCTCTTGTCTCTCCTCAAGGTAACTGACTTTTAATTTTGATTCTAATTGCAGAATGTCTATATTCACTTTTTGCAATCTAGTTCTGGCATCCTGAATGCTAGTTGTGTACTTTTGCTCTAGTTTTTCAATCAGAGTTGCCCAAGAACGCTGTCCCAGACGTTTACCTTTCGGAAGCGCGTCAAACACAATCTTCTGGACTTCTTTAGACAGTTCTTCGTCGCTAACGGATGAAGCTATTTTTTCGATATAACTCTGTGGTAAGAATTCAACTTTCCCGTTCGTACTTGAAGGCTTCTGATCTAACTTTAACCAATCGTCTTCGGTCCCATCGCACCATCGAAGGCGTGAGCTAAACCTTGAACCATACCTTGATTTGTCGTTAAATCGATGCTTTGACAAGAACGAAGCATCGTTCAAATTACGTGATTTACCATCAAGCCCGAGTACATCAGCAAGCGCACTTT
Organism: Lacticaseibacillus salsurae; assembly: GCF_045862175.1. Lineage (NCBI taxonomy): Bacteria > Bacillati > Bacillota > Bacilli > Lactobacillales > Lactobacillaceae > Lacticaseibacillus > Lacticaseibacillus salsurae. The sequence continues at coordinate 7,192 of NZ_BAAFZI010000023.1, forward strand.
TACCAGCTCCTTTGTTTCCAATGATTGTAACTAGTCCTGGGTTTAACGGTAACTGCAATGAATTTCCGTACCAATCCGATTTTCCATCGTCACTCCGTACATCAATCTCGGAGATGGTCGAATTTTTCCTCAACCCTTGGTCCTGCAGTTCCTTCGGAATAACCTTAAACGAGATTCGACCAGCTGGTTGAGAAAATGCTTCTCTAAGTCCATCAAAAGTCAGTTCCGCTTTAATCCATGTCACCGCTTCATCTTGATATGCTTTTGGCGAATGAATATCACTGTTTACTGTGACTGGTAGTCCGTCCAAATCTCCCGTGCATACGTATGCCACCAAGGATTCCGCAGACTGCTCCGAATTAGTGTCTAGAAAGTCAACCTGTGACCTGAAGTCATGTCTCAGTAAAGTCTTAAAATCTCGATTGGGATCATCCTTAGAACCGCTTAATCCAGTCGCCTTTCCCAAGCCATTACTCTTCTTCCCATCATGCACCGATATTAGCCCATGCTGTTCGTCACGTACAAATTTAACAATATCTGGCAATGAAACATATGCAGTCTGTGGATTATCTATCAAATTATGGCGACGAGCAAAGGCTCGAAAGTCTTCTGCAAGCGCATGCATATCCGACATTTCAGAAAATATCCCAATTACATGCAAATTCGAGCTAGCCGTATCGGTCCTCAGTTCCACACCCGGAAACACCGTAATGTTTAAGTTCTGGTCTGAAATAATCTTCCGGATGTTTGCAATCCGCTCTTCGTCGATTAATCCATGATCCGTTATTGCTGCTGCAGAGATTCCATACTTTACCCAAGCTGAGACCAATTTAATGTCATGATCCGCTGCATTATAATTAGAATCATATGAACTTGCAGTATGCACATGTAAATCCCACTTATGCCAGATTGATCCAATCGCTGACATACAACTACCCCTTTTCATCATTCCATAAACATAAATTACTTACCGCTAGCTATTTAATCTTGCTCAGATTTCAATCGAATCATGATCGACTGTACGGCTGCTTGAATGGTTGCAATATCAACTATGAACCACTCACGCGGCTTAACAATTCGCCCGTTAGCTGCGGTAATATCTACATCCAATTGATATTCTGCTAATGCATGATGTAACGCAGTTTCCAACGCTTCCGCTTTCAAGTTCACCACTTTAATTTCGCCGACAAGTCGTACTGGACCATATAGATAAGTTGACTCATTATCGGCGTTGGCAATTCTTGCCTGTACGGATCCGGTTGTAAACCCAACCTTGTATAGTGGATGCTCAGCTTGTATTCGCTTAATCTGAGGGTTGTCGCTCAAAGATTCCAGTATATATATGAACCCCGTCACGTGGTCGTCACTGGTCAGCTCAATCCCATGCTCAACTTCCGTAACAATCCTGCCTTGACGTCCATACAAAGATGAGGCAAGCCCATTTCGAGTCGGGTTGTTTTCAGTCCCGTTATCATAGATCACATGCATTCTTGCATCGGTTTTCCGGTTGCTATTGTCATCAAGTTTGATTTCTTCGCCAATCTCATCAATGTACAGTAACTGTCCCTTAAGAACGTAGAAGTGCTTGCTCAGCAACTCATAATTCTTGAACGGGCGAAGCTGCCGCTGACCAGAGGCAATTTCAGCCTGAACCTTATGGAACATAGCCTCATACTGACTGAATTCCTTCATCGGTTTACGCTGAGAAATCACTTCCGGACGATTTTCTTGCTCACGCTGAATTTCGTTGAGCTTCTTGGTATCGAACAACTTACTACCAGAAGCTTGCTGATCACTTTTCTTAAACAGAATGGAATCATCGCTAAGAATATCATCCAGCGATGAGAAATCCTGCTTTTCGTTTTTCACAATTTCATTCAACGCTGGGCCGTCTTCATGAACACTTAGTAACCCTGCTGTATCATACGGCATCAACAAATCCCGACGCTCAGGATCTTCACGGATACCTTTCAATCGACTTGCCAACTTGCGCTGTTTCATCTGTGAGGGATCTCGCAGCTTCTGTGGCTCGCTACCGTCATGAGCAATCACCCACTCGGTAATCTCTTGAAATCCTTCTACCGTGGGATCATAGCTTACAGGAGTATGCTTGGGTTTGCTAGCGAGCAAAGACGTTGCGTCTGGATCACTAAAAATGTCATCTAGCGACCGAATCAAGTTTTGATTATCCATTCTGCTGCCTCCGTGCCTGCATATCCCTTAATTTAGCAAGCGCATACGCCATCTTTACCTCAAGCTCGTCGCGACTTCCTTTATCTGGTTCCCGACCGTTATCGGCGATAAATTGCTTAGTCTGATTGTACAGGTAGACGAGTTCAGCCTCATCAAAGTCAAACTTCTTAGCGTCAATAGAACGCTGAATTGTTCGCAAAACGTCACTGTCAATATTCTGGGACAGCACTTCATATGCCCGCTGGAATGGATTGATGGAATCAATTAAGTTGATATCCAACTCGTTGACGTTGATGAACTTATCAGCCATTCGCAAAAATTCATTGGTGTTGCCGTGCTTGTCCGTAGTTTGATCCACGACAGCATGCCGCAGCACAGTGTCTGCTACCGCGTACTGACGGACTTCTTCGACTTCCTCATTATTTAGCCCTGGGTAGCGGGTCATAATGACTTTAGGAATCAGTACCTTGTTCATCGTCTCAGCGTCTACATTAGCCGCAATACCATTCTTCACCGCGTTATCTTGCAGGATAGCCGCCTTCAGGTCAGGCATGTCATTCTCAATGATGCTCCGAACCGCCTTAGTCGACGGGTCTTTCAATCCTCGGACAAAGATGTCACCACCATTACCTGAAGACTTTTCTGTCTTATGCTTGCGTGCTTTCAGGTGAATCTCCGGAGCCAGTACTTGTTCCATCAATAGTGAGGCAGTAATCGCCTTAAGAATCGAGTTGACCGCATATTGAACGTCACCGTCTTTGGCATCCGGCTGTTCAATCATATTGGTAAACTGAGCATGCGTCTTATTGGAGCTATCGCGCGTAACCCGACCAATGATCTGCACAATTTCCGTTAATGAACGGCGATAGCCAATAGTCAACGCCTGTTCAGCCCACGGCCAGTCAAAGCCTTCTTTGGCCATTCCTAACGCAATCAGGATATCCAGCTGATCAGCCTGCTTCATCTTACGTAAGTATTCTTGAACCTTATCGCGGCCCTCTTCATTGACTAGGTCAGCAACCTTCAACGAACGCCCGTCCACATGACTTTTCAGCGTGTAGATACCCGTCTCGTCATCCTGTGATTCAACCGTGCCAATGGTATCAAATATCGCATCAACCTCATTGTATTTGTCCTTGGTTGATTCACTGGAATTAACACTAGGAATATGAATGATGGTCTTCTTAGACACATCTACCACCTTGTCCAAAACCGTGATATATGAGCCCTGATAGAACTTGTAATCAATGCCAAACGACTTCAGATACTTGTAGCCGTCCAGTTGTTCGTAATAGGTATAATTGACCTTGTCAAACTGTTGCTCATCTCCCGGCGTTAAGATTGGCGATGAATCGCCACGGAAATAAGACCCCGTCATTGCAAGAATATGAGCCGTTGAGTTGTGCATAATGTTCTTCAGCGCACCACCAAGGACAGAACTGTCTTCAGAGGAAACATGATGGAACTCGTCAATCGCTAACATTACGTTGTCGAACTTGTGATCATCATCGACTTTCTCATACGCAAAGCGCAGCGTGGCGTGCGTACAAATTAGAATGGTAGCCGTATCGTCGTTCATGAAATCAATGAATTTCTGAACTTTGCCAGCATCTCCGCCATTTAGAGTAAGATCATATTGCGAGTTTACTGACCAATCTTCATAGAAACCAAACTTCGCTAACTCGGTGTGTTGGAAAGACTTCCCAATCGAGCGTTCAGGAACGGCAACGATAACCTTTCGAACACCTTGATTAGCCAGCTTATCAAGCGCAACAAACATCAAAGCCCGTGACTTACCAGAAGCTGGTGGGGCCTTGACTAAAATGTACTGTGAACTACGATGCTGGTAGACACGCGCCTGCATCTCACGCATGCCCAACTCATCTGTATTCGTACTTCTTCCAGTTTGATGATAATTTACATCAACTACATTTCTATTCTCCAAGAGACTTCACTCTTTCTTCGTACATTTTCAGTAACAATGCCAATCTTTGTGAATCATCTTTGAACCCTTCGGATTTATATGCCTTATCCACAACGTTATCTAGGACCTGATGCGCAGCCGCTAAGCGACTATTCATTGGCTTCGAATTTTTTTCGGCTAAAGGTGACCCGTATAACTCAGCTAAAGTACCATTCTCTTCTTCACGAATATCAATAATATTGAACACTAATGATTCAATTTCATCTTTTCGTCTTTCTGAGAGGGCAGGTACTGGGAACGTGTTGTAGACTAACCCCGTTGAGTACCTGTAATCAGTCTTTAACCTTCCACCAACTGCGCTTAACCAGACCATATGCATTTTTGATTCTAGAAGCCCCAGGAGCCAGATTGGGGCATCATAGATGGCATAGGCTAGATTTGATACAACCGTATCGTTCCCAACAATTCCCATAGGAACATATAGCCGGTTTGAAGATGATGCCGATGGAATTACAATTGTTTGATTAGAGGTTTCGTGAGGACTACTGAAACGATATGGAGTTTGCGCTAGTTTTCTAGTGGTAATTGCTTTACTGGACAGGCGATGTTTTCTCGATTGAGAAATACGCTCCTTTACAACAGGATTATTAGCAAACGTCTCATAATCATTTTTATTCAGCCATAATGCGTAGCGATGAAAACCATTAATGAACTCTTGAGCTCCAATAAATTTTTTAAAAACCGGTTCTAGTTCAGGATACATTTGAACTGTTTCATCATATTCATCTTGTGTAAATATCAGTCCACCTCCGTCATTAGGCATGCTTCCAAATAGTAACTCAGGTAGTCCCTTATTCAAGTTTTCACTACGCTTGTGTACTAGAGTAGATTCACCCTCGCTTAAATAAAACGAAATGTTTGAAACGTGTTTAACTGAATCCCCCAAGAACAGCTTCTTATCTTTGATCATGTCAGAACTTGCAAGCTGCACAATGACAACAATCACTTTTGCGTTGTTCTTTGCACTATTATTCCATTTAAAATTAGAGTATGCCGATTCTATTTCAACGCCTAATGCTCTCACTTCTGACCATAGAACGGCCACTTGTTCGCCCTGTACTATCGAATTCGTCGAAACAAAGCCTAACTTCGCCTTAGAACCAGCAATATACCGTGCTCCTTTCATAAACCATCCGCTAATATAATCCAGAGTACGGGAACCTTGAACACCGTTCATAATCCGTTGAATATCACTCCGTTGTGCGTCAGTCTGTTTCTTTGATCCCAAATAAGGAGGATTGCCAAAAATATATGCTTCCTCTGTATTCGAGATAGCCATTACTGTACTCCAACGGACTTCTAGTGCATTTCCGTTTAACACGGCGCCTGCATGACGCAACGGTAACGTAGGCCGGACTGCATCACTAATTTGATCATGAAGCTTCACATTCATCTGATGCTCAGCAATCCACAACGACAATCGCGTTACATCACATGCAAAGTCGTCAATTTCAATTCCATAGAACTGATCCAGCGTAACCGATGGAACATACATAGTTGAGACACCAATATTGTTAAGCTCAATTAGAATATCAATTTCAAGCTGCCGTAATTCCTTGTAAGTGATAATCAGAAAGTTACCAGAACCGCAGGCCGGATCCATGAACTTGATTCTGCCAATTCGGTCATACAATTGCTGCAACTTATCTTCATTACCCTTGGCAGAATCAAAGTCTTCGCGTAATCCGTCCAAAAACAGCGGCTTGATAACCTTCATGATGTTCGGCACAGAAGTATAATGCATTCCAAGATGACTACGACTGTCTTCACTGGCAACCGCCTGAATCATCGAGCCAAGGATATCGGGGTTAATCTGATCCCACTTGAGCAGCTCCCCAGCTTCAATAATGAGCTTGCGAGACTTGGCGCTAAAGTGTAAGGATTCATGCTGATCTTTGAACAGGTCGCCGTCAACATATGGGAAGTCGTTCAACCAACTAGGAGTATCGACTGGCCGCTGACCCTTCTCAAAGTCCAGCACGCCAAAGAGACTACCGATGAACTGGTCAAAATTGCTACCGTCATCAGCAGTCATCTGCTTAACTCGATTAGTGAACAAGTCATGTTCAAAAATATTGGTATCTTCAGCAAACAGGCAGAACAGAATACGAATCAGAAATAGGTTCAATCCTTTGCGTGTTGCATCCGGGTTATCTTTAACCACGACATCGTATAGCTTTGCAAACCGTTCAGCCGCCCGAACGTCAGCAGGATTTTCCTTATCGAAATCAGCCTTTTCAATACCGTTCCATGCTAGAAAGAAGTCAAAATACTGTGGCAACTTCGCGAATTCGATATCGAGCGTCTCGTTAGTCTTTGTATCCTTGGCAAGCAAGTGCTGGTAATCCGTAACCAGAAGATAACGCGGCTTGGAACCAAGTTCGTCAACTCGTTCTTGCAGGTTAGCATAGTCTTGCATTAAATCGCCAGTTCCCTCTCTGAAGTACAACTTATTTTTCAGATAGACCGCACCCGCTTCTTTCGCTAGGTTGTTCATACCTTTGCGTAACTTGGTAACAGTTGCTCTGGAAATGTCGTAAACGCCCAGAAAATCATAAATAAACTCGGAATGATCCGGTTCGCTTACGATTTCTTGAATTTGATCTTCGTACTCGGTGATTGCCATTTTGCTCCCCCTACATGGTGTTCTTAGGCTAATTATCTAATAGAATATAGCAAGCTACAAGAAGGTATTAAACAATGTATAGCGCTTTCTCAAATGATTACAAAAATCCCCGCCAGCTCAGACCTCATTCGGCCCAAACTTGGCGGGGATTCTGGCGGGGAACGTAACAATTCCCCCGCCAATCGTATCCTTTGTATCTTCCGAAAATGCCGTTAAATCAACATTCCGGGTTCGATTTACATGTACCTTTTATTCCCACTCTGTTGCCCTGAAAAGCCGAATGAGCGCAAATGGGCGCCGTTAAAGGCTTTTGAATTTCGATAAGACCGATTATATCACAAAAAACAGCTTTGGAAGCAGCATAAAAGTTGTACGGTGCAAATAGGAGAAAACTTCATATCAACAGTAAACGTAGACCCTCAATGTCCGAGCGGTCTATTTTTATTTCCTGTTATTTATTTGTCTCCGACTTATTCACCGATGAATAGTCGCCCGTTAATTTTCTAAATAAGATAACAGGATTACGTTGCCGAACCGTGATTCAGCTTCAATTTTTTTGCACTTAGTTCACACGCTGCTACCGAAAAATAAGAATGGAGGAATTACATTGATGAAAGTAGTTCGGCGAACCTCCGTATTCGCCGCTTTAATTGCGATCTTCGTCCAGCTTTTTATCCCAGCCTCAATGGCGATTGCCGCCAGCATGACCAACACTAAGGTCGCTGACTGGACTAACACTTGGCACTTGCATCTGTTCAATGGTTTGCATTGGACAGAAAACGGTATCTGGATGAAGAAAGTGGACGGTAAAGTTGCCTTCTGTGTGGAGCACGGGGTCGATCTCGATATGAGCGGCTCCGGCTACAACCCCAGCACCTACTCCGACGCTAAGAAGGATCAACTAGCCAAGATTGCATACTATGGCTACCATCAGAACCCAACCAACCGCAACTACGCCGTGACCCAGATGATTATTTGGGAAACACTCGGCGATTCGTTGCTGACGACGACGAATAAATCCTATCAGTCTGAAAAAAAGTTGATTCTTGATAAGGTCGCTGCACATGATCGCAAACCCTCCTTCAACGGCAAACAGATCACGCTCGCAGTCGGTGATTCAATCACTTTGACTGATACTAACGGACGGCTCGCGGCTTTCGCCCAGCAAACAGCGAACACCGCGAATCTCAAGATTACGAAGTCTGGCAATAAGCTCACGCTGACGGCCACTGCCCAGTCGAAGGAATCCGGCAAGGTGGCTTATGCGATTGCCAAAGCTGCCGACGTGGGCACCTCTTTCGTCTACACGAAAGGCTCACAACAGAAACTGGTCAACTTCAAGTTGTCCAGCAACGGTGAGTTCAGCCTGCCAATCAAGGTCAACTTAAATGGTAACGTGAAAGCAAAAAAGGTTGACGCCGATACTAACAAGGGGCTGCCGGGTGCCAAGCTCAAGTTTGAATACAATGGCACCACCAAGGAAGTCACGACTGGCACTGACGGCTATGCCGCTCTGAACGGGATCAAAGCAGGTACCAAAATCAAGATCAGCGAAGTCACTGCTCCGAACGGCTACGTCAATAAGGGTGAACTCAAAGAAGTCACCATCGAACCCGGCAAGACCGTTGAAGTTGTCCTCGGCAACAAGGAACAGCTCGGTAACGTGACCCTCGCCAAGATTGGGCGTGAGTTCGGCAGTGATATGTTCAATGCCTATTACTCGCTTAACGGCGCCGTTTATGGAATCTACACCAATAACGGAGCACGGGTTGGTGCAATCACGACCGACAGCAATGGTAAAGGAACCTTGCAGAACCTCAAGCTCGGTAGCTACTACGCGCTGGAAGAAAAAGCCCCTGCTGGCTACGTTCTGAATACGACTAAGCTGCCATTTGAATTGAAGTATGCTGGTCAAAATGTCGCGGTCACCACTGCTCACGTCGATACGACCGATCAAGAACAACGTGGCACTGCCACCATCGAAAAAGTTGATGCTGTTACGGGTAAGCAGCCACAGGGCGCTGCAAGCCTTAACGGCGCTGTCTACGAGCTCCACCGCGCAGCCGATGACAAGCTCGTGAAGGCAGTGACGATTGCCAATAATTCAGCGTCCGTTTCCGGTTTGGAACTGGACGATTACTACTGGCAAGAAGTGAAGGCACCGACTGGCTACGTGCTTGACCCACAAAAGCATGCCTTCAAGCTGGCTTACGCAGGTCAGAACGTCACCACTGCAACTGCCACCACGACGGTCAAGGAACAAGTCATCACCGGTAATCTCGACTTGCTCAAGTACGGGAACTACGACTGGACAACCCAAGTCAAAGGCACTAAGCCGGTCATGCTCAAGGATACTCAATTCACCGTGACCAGTAAGACCACCGGCAAGGTGGTTCGTACCGGCCTCACCGATGCCCAAGGCTACGTGAAGTTCACGGATTTGCCTTACGACACCTACACCGTTACTGAAACCAAGACCCCAACAGGCTACAACGGCATCAAGCCGTTCACGGTTACTGTTGACGGTACCCAGAAGTCCCAGCATTACAGCATCGAAAACAAGGTCATCGAAGAAACGCTGCGTGTAGTCAAAGTCGATACCGAAACTGGTAAGACCGTGCTGCGCGCTGGTGCAATCTTCCGGATTAAGAACCTGCAAACCAACAAGTACGAAGTCCAGCCAACTGCCGACAAGGCCGGTACGACTGATAAGTTCGCTACCGACAATTCCGGCGAGTTGATCACAGCCGAAGCGCTCGGCTACGGCAAGTACCAACTCGAAGAAGTTCAAGCTCCAGAAGGCTATGTACTGGCTAAGGAACCAGCCAAGTTCACCATCGATGGTAGCCATAAGGACGGCATCGTGGTCATTAAGTTCGCTGACCTCTCCCAAAAGGGTGTCGCCACCTTGACCAAGACCGGGGCTACCCCAGTCGCCGTCGAAAAGGTTGAAACTGAATACGGCGATCAGTACAAATTCAATTACGACTATACCGCCCTCGCTGGTGCGAAGTTCGAGTTCAAGGCAGCAGAAGACATCACAACGGCTGACGGTACCATTCGTGCCCACAAGGGTGACGTGGTTGCCACTAGTACCACTGATGCTCAAGGCCAGATTCAAACCCCAGAGTTGTATCTTGGCAAGTACACGGCAACTGAAATTTCTGCACCAAATGGTTTCATCATGAACCCTGATCCGATTGCTTTTGAGCTCAAGTATGCCGGGCAAGAAGTGACGGTAACCTCTACCTCACTTGAAGCCAAGAACGACTTCCAACAACTCGACATCACGCTTAACAAGCAAGAAGAAAGCATTACTGGCTGGAAGGACAACCTCCCAGAAATCAAGAACATTGCGGCTAACGGCCAGATCTTCGGCCTGTTCACGCAAGGCGAAACCAAGATTGGCGAAACTGTGATCCCATCTGAATCACTCGTCGCCACCACGACGGTCAAAGACGGTAAGGCTGAATTTGGCGCAATCCAGTTGCCAGAAGGCTACTACTACGTCAAGGAACTTGATGCTGGTGAGAAGCACGACTTGAACACGGCTATGTATGGCTTCCACTTCCACACCACCGACAACGAGAAGATCAAACGCATCGACCTCAATGACGGCAAAGTGATCAACAACAAGCTCCATGAAAACGAACTGTCATTCAAGAAGATCAATGAAGTTGCCACGCTGGTTTCGGGTAAAGGCTACTCCTATGCAATGACCGGTAACGCTGCTGGTGCGGTTTTTGAACTGCTCGACGCTGACAAAAAGGTGATTCAGACTATCACCGTCGGCAAAGATTCCACTGGCTCCATCAAGCACCTACCAGTCGGCACCTTCTATCTCCGTGAATCCAAGCCTTCTGCCACCAACCTTGTCTTATCGAAGGAAACTCTCAAGCTCGTGTCTACCAAGGACGGCGTGACGGTCTTCGATAGCAAGGACAAGCAGATTGGCGAGACAAAAGCTGACACCAAGAAACCAACTATCGCCTTTGAACTGACCAACGACTTGATCAAGGGCACGGGAGAACTGACCAAGACCGATGTTTCTACCGGCAAGCGGCTACCAAACACCGGCGTCCGCATTCTGGATGAAAACGGCAAGACGGTTGTATCTGGTCGCACTGCCAAGAACGGGGTCTTCTCCTTTGGCAATCTGCCTGCTGGCAAGTACAGCTTCCAAGAATACGATGCACCAAAGGGCTACAAAATTAGCGAAGCCCTCGTGCCATTCGAAATCACTAAGGATGGTGAAATCGTGAAGGCCGTCATGACCGACAAGCAGACGCCTAAGCCTGGTCTCCCACAAACCGGTAACGCGACGTCTGGTTGGCTCTTCGTCATCGGTGTGGTACTGCTGCTCGGCGTCCTCGCTGCAATGGTTGTGATCGGTGGTGCCAAGAAGAAAGACGGCAAGTAACATGCGCATTTCTTCTATCAATATGTACCCCGATCCCGGTGGCGACGTGCTGCTCCAAGGAGACATCGTATTGGATCATGTGCTGATCTTGAAAAACGTGAAGCTCATCGAAGGTCAGTATCGCTGGTATATTCAGTTCCCACGATACGCTGATGGCCGCACGGTTCACCCAATCTCCAAATCGTTTTACGACTATCTGCTCCAACAACTAACCGAATACTATCACCAAGCCACAGCCGAGTAGCCCAACTACCCGGCTTTTTGAATACGAAAGGAAGACTTCAACATGGAACTCAAATTTGTTGCACCAAACATTGAAAAGACGTTCGGCCACCTGTACTTCGGCTCGCTCAAGCGCGAACTGTCAGAAGGTGATCGCGACAATCGCAAGGTTGTCTCCCGCACTTACGAGTTGTTCTCCGACTTGCAGCGAACCGACAACATCGAAATCACCATTCCAGCGAAGAAAGGCGACAAGGCTGAGAGCATTGAAGTTGATGCACCAGTCACCGTCATCAAGCCACGCATTGCGACCGTTGGCTACCGAATCGGTGAACAAGCCTTTGTGCGCTACATCTGCAATGCCGACGATATTGTCCCAGTCAAATAAAAGAAAAGAGGAACCCACATGCGATTAGCAGAAGGCATCGTTATCGACCTAGAAGAAACCTTTGGCGTCTTGAAATTCTCCGGTCAGCGCCGCGAACGCTTCGTGCAAGACGAAGACGGCAACCGTACCGACGACGTGAAGGAACGCACCTATGACTTGAAGTCTATGAAACAAGGAATGATGATCCAAGTTTCAATTCCGGCAGAGGCTGGGGTCAAGGACTTTAAGTACAACCAGATTGTGACCTTGATTGATCCCGTGATTGACACCGTGGCAAACGCGAACTTCAACCGAGTTGAAACCTCGTGGTACATGAAGGCCAAGGATCTCGTGATTGCCACCGCACCGGTCAAGCCGCAGGAGAAGCCAAACAACAATGACAAGAAATAGCTCATTGCCCCACTCCTCGCGCGCGCCGCCCGCTGCGGCGGTTACTTGTCACTAACGAAAGGAGTTGATCCCTGATGATGACTCCCACATTGACCGTAGTTGGTCGTGAAGTGTTCATCGACGACTATAACGAAGAAATCGACAACGACTACCGCCTTGACCCAGACGAGATCCTGCAAGACATGGTGGAACTCATGGAAGACAGCCCCGAATCCTACCAACACCTGCATATCGACAGCGAACAAACTAACGACGGCATGAATAAGTTGTTCTCGTTCACTTCATACGAAGGTGAAGATGGCTTGCGGCTCTCGTATCTGGGCGTCAGCGATGAATGAAAGGACTGGTGACATGGCACAATCACTATGCATTGACGGCTTTTTGGAGGACTATCCCGCACTAGTTAACCCTGACTTTCACGATCCTAGCCCAGACGCTTTGATCGACATAGTAATAATAGCTGCTGAACAGACAACTGCTGGCGAACCATTTTCAATTTGGGTAGACGGCGAATGTCCCCGCGATCACGAATCCAAAGAATTCAGCTTCAATATCGACACCGAATACCGACAACCCGCTATCAAATATATTGGCGTCAAGTAACGCCCAAAGGAGAACACTATGAATGATCAAGTAACTCTCGTCAATCTGGACGATTTTCAACTTCACTACGAACACATCGCTGATTTTGACAACGGCGCATCACCCACTGGTGACGTTATCATCAACTTAATCGACGCAGCTAATCACGCGATTCAAGCTGGCATGAATGCTTGTGATTTGATTTTAGCCAGTGAGCAGTGTGCGAAACCCGAAGCCTATCTCCAAGGCGCGCGCTTTGGTTTCAACGTTTCAAGTAGCCCACTTGGTCTTGTAATTGGCTACGACGGAGTGAACATTGACGAATGAAATTCACGTATCGTGGTACACGGGTCTATCCCCGTCAACGCAGCCTAGTCTACAACACGGCCATAACCGCTGTGCTTTGCTTGTGGGTAACCGGGGCTGCCATTGCCTATTGGCCGCTGCTAAGACAAATCAACTTGAAATTCTTTAGTTGGCCGGACGTGGTGGCACTGCGTTGGTCATGGCTGCCGCTGATTATTAACAGTTTATGCACAGCACTACTCTTTGGTGCTGGCTTGTGGGCATATCGAACTTGGTTTGCGGATTCCTACAAGCAGATGGAACACCGCCAAAAGCTCGCCCGTATGATTATGGAGAACAAGTGGTACCAAACTGACCAGTCCAACAGTGAGAGTTTCTTCAAAGACTTAGGCTCCACGCGCACCAAAGAAAAGATCTCGCACTTTCCAAAGATTTACTACCGGCTCAAAGACGGGCTGATCCACGTTTCCGTTGAAATCGTCATGTCTTCCTATCAAGATCAGCTCCTGCACTTGGAAAAGAAGTTAGAGGCTGGTCTTTACTGTGAGCTGGTCGACAAGATTCTGCACGATTCTTATGTCGAGTACACCTTGCTTTATGACACCATTGGCAAGCGTATCACCATCGCCGACGTGACTTGTGAGCATGGCTCCATGCAACTCATGGAAACTGTGGCTTGGCACTATGACGCGCTGCCCCACATGTTAATCGCTGGTGGTACGGGTGGTGGTAAGACCTACTTCATCTTGACGCTGATTGAAGCCCTGCTGAAAGACGGTGCCCAGCTCACTATTCTTGACCCGAAAAATGCCGACCTTGCCGATCTTGCTGACGTGATGCCAGGGGTTTATTCCAAGAAGGAGGCCATGATGGGTGCACTTGAAACCTTCTATCAGAACATGATAGCGCGCAACGAAAAAATGAAACAAATGGACGGATACAAGACCGGCGAGAACTACGCCTATCTTGGATTACCCGCCCATTTCCTAATTTTTGATGAATACGTGGCCTTTATGGATATGCTTGGCCGCGATGCCATGCAAGTCATGTCCAAACTCAAACAGATCGTCATGCTTGGTCGTCAAGCTGGCTTCTTTCTCGTATTGGCTTGCCAACGGCCTGACGCAAAGTATTTGGGCGACGGGATACGCGACCAGTTTATGTTCCGCGTTGCGCTTGGGCGCATGAGTGAGCTGGGCTATTCCATGATGTTCGGCGAGACCAACAAAGACTTCTTCCAGAAACCAATTAAAGGACGTGGCTATGTGGACACTGGCGGTAGCGTGATCTCGGAATTTTACACACCACTAGTGCCACGCGGCTATGACTTCCTCACCGAAATCGGCGCCGCCGCTAATATCGTTCCTGCAACCCCAACAGAACAGGAGGTGCCAAATGAGCACTGATGTCAAAATCGAAAACCAATCGCAATTCCTCAACGACTTTCACGAAAACGTGCCTTTCCAATCTGACGAAGACGCGGAAGACCAACTTGAATGGTTGGCGCTACACGCCCACGAGTACCCAGATTCACGGATCTGGATGGGCGCTCCCGGCGGACTGACCACTGATCGTTTTCCGAAGCGTTTTTGGTTCAACGTCACTACTGGCGACGACGATGGCTTGATCATGACTTACACCAACGTCGCAGATGAAGGTGATGAAGATTGTTTCTAATAAAGAAGCACACCATAGACATGTGCTTAGCCAAGATTAAAGTTAATTTCGCTAGATTTAATTTGATTATGCTTAACAATTGCCTGAACAACTTCAATACCAATTTCCTTTGAGAAACTTTTATTTTCCGTCACGAATGCCTGTTGCTTTTGCGAATACTGTTCAAGCAACGCAGGAAGCAACCCGGCATAAATGTAGGATGTTGCTCGAACCATCTTATAGAACCAATCGCGTTCACTTTGACCGTCAAAATTAAGCTCAGTTCTAGGTAAATCCATCACCAAAGAGCGATCCTCATTCAATGCGCTGATTGTCGTCAAGACCGTATCACTAAGATCCAATCTAAGACTCTTAAGATCATACCCGTTGCTGACAAATGCTTTGGTAATAATTAGATCTGGGATGTTAATAGAGGAGCCGACAATTTGATTGGTATCATCGGCTATGATTCCAGTAAACCCAACAATATTGTTTAGGTTCAAATCTGGAAGAACCTCCTCGTGTCTGTTATACGAATAGTATAGCCAAACAAAGAAGTCACTCGGTATAAGATCCTCCATTTCTAACTCATGAACTTTCTCGCTTCCCACGAGATAATCAATTCGTCCAACGTCTGGTTTGTAAGAAGACACAACGATTAGATATGACTCGATGTCAGTGTCTTCCACCAAAAGCACAGTTACGTCATTTATGTTCACTCGGCGATCTCTTTCAAGTAACTTGCCATCAGAATCGGTTCGCTTATTTCTGGGATACTCAACACTGGCTTTGGCCCAATAGCATTTTTTGAGGCGATTTGCACTAGTTGGGAAGTCTACGAGTTGAAATACGGATTCCCACTTATAGACGTATCGTTCAACATTCGGCAAATTTTTTACTATTTGATCTGAATAAACAGCTTCAGTTCCAACGTGAATTTGATTAACAAATTCGGTCAGTCCCCGTGGTATTTTAATTTTCTGAGCTTTTGCACGTACAACTCGTTTTTGTGATTGAACCAAATTAGCCCACCCTTACCTGCATCTGCGAAACGTCAACATGAACCAACATTCTGAACAAAAATCCCCCACGTCCCTCAACCAAGAGTTTGACGTTTCCCTTGTTCGACTGTGGTTGCAATATTACAGGAATCTCGATAACGGTATCCTCACCAGATGATCTTACTCCTTTTGTAAAATCGACTCTTAATTTTCCTTCATCGGACATCTCTGTATATTCTAATTCTGCTTTTCGATCAGGACATTTAACAAGAACGATGTCAGCGCTCGCTATCAAATTAAATGTCAATCGAAATTGTCGGACTAGTAGCCATCCAAGCCACGGTAACTCGCAGACCTTAACCGTCATCGTAATCGGCTTCGGTTCGTGTTTTTTGAGTGGCAGATTTACGCTTGACCTTGAAAAGGAAATCTCGAACTTACATCGCCTAAATGCCATTCGCATGAGTGGATATATTAGCGCGCCGGGAACTGCAATCAGCACAGCTGTCATAAAAATCGGACGGAGTTGTTCTGGCAAGCCCAATTTATTTTCAATTGAGAGTGCAAAGCCCAGATGTCCTGACCAGTACAAAATCGGCAAAAAAGAAGATACGAAAATCTTCTCAATTCCGTCTAGTGATGTTGCCCAATACCCTTTCTTCATAAAAGAACCTGC
The DNA here is from genome assembly GCF_045862175.1 of Lacticaseibacillus salsurae. NCBI lineage: Bacteria > Bacillati > Bacillota > Bacilli > Lactobacillales > Lactobacillaceae > Lacticaseibacillus > Lacticaseibacillus salsurae. The sequence goes on from NZ_BAAFZI010000023.1 coordinate 23,636, forward strand.
TCGATAACTTTTTGCAGGTTTGAAGTCGCAACAGATCGAATGTTCACAACTCCAAATCGGGTAATTTCAATTCTAGTTTTCGCATTGTCAACAAGCGAAATCATCTGAATACCTTGAAAATCAATTGACAAATTGCTTTGAATCAAACTCATAGTCGACTCAAAGTTTAATCCTATTTCAGGATCATCAAAATCAATCAAATCAGATAAATGCTCTTTAACAGAATCCGTCCAGCTAACATCTCTAACCCGGAAAGAAAAGCGGCTTAGTGCTTTAGCCAGTTGAACAAATGAATTGTCATCGAAATCATAGCTACTTATCTTCCGTTTTGAAGCAGCTTCAATATAATCGGTGCTCTCAAGTGTCTGTATAAAATTGTCAGGAGTATAGGTGACTGCAACATGATAACTGTCTTTCCTCGAAAAAACGCCAAAGAATTGCCCCCAGTTCATTGGCGTTTGACGCCGATTGTATTGACTTAGAAGTTTTATCTGCGTTGCCACGTGAGTCACCCTCCTCTCTTCCGTTGTGCTATCATCTACACATTTTACTCCATTCCATATATGAAAGGAACGGGTCATGACTCTCATTAAAAATATTCAATTCAAAAATCGGTTTACCGAGGACTACGCCGCCCAGATCAAGAATGCCACTTTTGATGACGCCGAAGACGCCTTGATGGAGCTTTGCGATTACATTGAACCGTGGGAAGACGGTGATCACTGGCTGGAGCTGACCGCTGACCGTACCATATCAGGCAAACCCGTGTACTTCTGGTTCACGGCTGATATTTCTGGCGACGGCATGATTCTCACCTACCATGACTGGGCGCACCATTACTAATCGGCTACATTCCATCATCAAGACAAAACCTTTGAAAGGAGTATGACTATGCCTACCCAATCTATTCAGCAAGGCTGCACCCTGCCGCCACGCGCGGCGTGCAACGCGAAAGCCGCAAGCGTGAGTGGCAGCGGTCGGCGCCAGCCGACCGCTTACCCCCAGTACTCTAACAGGGGGGTATTAAATACAACGCCTGTGCCTGAACACAAGGTAGAAAGCCTGATATGACAGGCTTAAATTGAATAATTACAAAATGATGGATTGCACCTAGCATCCATCATTTTTTGTCCAAAAATCAATGGAGGTTAAAAATGATTTCTTGGCATGAACAAGTTAAGCTTCATCGAAAACAACTCAAGCTAACCCAAGCTCAAGTCGCCCGGCGCTTAGGCGTCACACGGATGCATTACGTCCAAGTGGAAAACGGTAAGACGAACCCAAGTCCCGCACTGCAAATGGAAATCGACCGGCTGCTCAATAATTGGAAAGATGAACCGGAACTGACGCTGATGTTTGACTACATGCGCGTGCGGTTCCCCACACATGACGCCAAGGACGTGATCACTAAGATTCTCGGTCTGACCCCAGAACACCTGATATTTGAGGAACATGGCTTCTACGGTTATTCAGCTATGTATATCTTCTCCAACATTCAGGTCATGGTGGCACCGGTTGGCTCCAATCTCGGCACGCTGGTTGAGATGAAAGGCCAAGGCTGCCGAGAGTTTGAAGGCATTCTGCTTGGTCACGGTGAAAACTGGTACGACTACTTCCTACGGGTCGATGAAGCTGGCGGCATCTTCAAGCGGGTCGATATTGCGATTAACGACATGGTTGGCTTGCTAAGCATCCCAGAGCTGATCGATAAGTGCCTGAACAACGAGTGCATCTCTGTCATGCGGTCATTCCAAGGGCTGCAATCAGGAAAGCTCGTGGATCTCGACGAGGTTGGCCGAGGCAATACGCTTTACGTCGGCACGATGAAAAGCGACGTGTATTTCTGCATCTACGAAAAAGCCGCTGAACAAGCTGCCAAGCGTGGCATCTCGATTGCTGACACGCCGATCATCAACCGATTTGAAATTCGTTTGAAAAACGAGCGGGCCATCAAAGCGATTGAGAACATGCTGATTACCCGTGACGCCGAAAAGGTCGCATTCGGCATCATCACTCGCTACATGCGGTTTGTGGATGTTGTCCCGGAGAAAAGCCGCTTGAAGTGGCCGCTTAACGAACGCTGGGCATATTTCATCGGCAAAGGTCGTCAGCCAATTCGCCTGACTACTGAACCGCAACCCTTTGACCTGAACAAGACCAAGGCGTGGCTCCAAAAACAAGTCATGCCCACGCTCAAGGTCATCAAGGAAATCGACAACTACTTCGGCACTACTGACTTGCAACTCATGATCAAGGACGCCGAACTGACCGACAAGCACCTCAAACTGATTGAACAACAGACTGTCGGTAGCGAGGAATTAGGCGGTGACATGTTTGGTCAATGACGTGCTTGCTTCCCACCCGCTGCGAGGCAAGGCATTCAAAGACTGCGTGCTGAATGTGTACGTCTACAAGGCTGCGCTAGTCGGCGTGGTCGAACACAAACAGTACCGGCGCATTTGTGACATGAACAGTTTCGCCTTCACAGCACAAGACTACATCGCTTGGCGGCACCAGCAACAAGAACACCCGGCGGCATTGATTGGCCGCGATGGGCGCGCCTTGAACTACGGCGAGCTGCGCCGACTGCTTTATCAAACTGCCGAAGAATCAGGCTGGCCGGTCTTCGCTGCACCAGTGGAAGACCTGTTTTTCGATTAACAAACTTGGTCGCGATTGACCGCGCCAAAACAATCGCAATTCAAAAAGGAGTGATGGTCACAAATTCAACTAAAGGAGTATCACCGCAATCGAACTAGACGTTATCTATAATCGCGAGTGTCTGGAAGGCATGGCGGACTTACCGACAGCCTCTATCGACATGATCCTGTGCGACTTGCCGTATGGGACCACAGCAAACGCTTGGGACAAGGTGATCCCGTTTGAATACCTCTGGGGTCAATACGAGCGGCTCATTAAACCGCAAGGCGCGATTGTGCTCACCGCAACTGAACGCTTCTCTGCAGACTTAGTGCAATCAAACCCGGCTTTGTATCGCTACAAGTGGGTCTGGATCAAGAATACTGTCACCAACTTCGTCAACGCTAAAAACCGCCCGTTGTCACGTTTCGAGGAAATTCTCGTCTTCTCAAAAGCGGGCACGGCCAATTTTGGCAACTCTCCTGATACCAAAGGCATGAATTACTTCCCCCAAGGACTGCTCCCCTATAACAAAACCGTCAACTCGCGTAAGTATGAAAATTCCAATCAGTTGCACCCGTGGAACGCACCTGACAGTTACACGCAAGAGTGGACAAACTACCCGTCTGATGTGCTCATCTACAAGTCTGATCGCACCGGCTGGCACCCGACGCAAAAGCCTGTCGACCTTTTTGCCTACCTCATCAAGACTTACAGCCAACCCGGCGAGATCGTGCTGGATAACTGCATGGGATCTGGCACCACCGCGATTGCCGCAATGGACACTGACCGTCATTTCATCGGTTATGAAATTAGTAAAGAATACTGGCGGCGTGCCCTTGATCGCATCAGGCACCACCACGCAACTCAAACCGAGCTTTTCTGATTCGTTCCCCCGTGATCCGGTCGCTGCTGACCGCGCCCAAACAGCGGCAATTTTGAAAGGAGCCCTGGTCACAAAACTAAAAATCAAAGGATGATTATTATGAATTTCGGACAAAACTTGTTTAACTGGTTCACTTCCAACGCGCAGAGCCTGGTACTGATGGCGATTGCCATTATCGGTGTTTACTTGGGCTTCAAGAGGGAGTTCTCTAAGCTCATCGGCTTTCTCGTCATCGCGATCATTGCCGTCGGGTTGGTGTTCAACACCGCTGGGGTCAAAGACGTGTTGCTGAATTTGTTCAACCGCGTCATGGGAGCCTAGCCTATGGACGACATCAAAGTCTTTATTGCCAATATTGGCAAATATAATGAGGGCGAAATCATCGGCGCATGGTTTACTCCACCTATCAACAACGAAGAACTCGCTGAAAAGCTAGGACTGAACGACCAGTACGAAGAATACATGGTTCAGGACTACGAAGGCCCCGTTGTTTTTAGTGAGTATTCAACGATTGGTGAAATCAACGAAGCTGCCGCAGCCGTTGAAGCGTTGAAAGGCACCGAGATTTACCCTGCCATCAAAGAACTTATCGGCGAATGGTACGACAACGTGGTCGAACTCGCGGCACACAAGGACGACATCGCCTGCTATCACGTCGCGAACATGGCGGAGTTGGCCGAAGAACTGGCTGACGAAGGCTGGTTCGGCGACATTCCGCCACAAGTCGAAAACTATATCGACTATGCCAAGGTCGGACGTGACCTCGAAATTGAAGGAGGTTTCGTTGAAACACCTTACGGCATCTACCAATTATTAGACTAACTCTCTGGGCTGGCGCTACAAAAGGCGTCAGCCTTTTTATCTCACTACGAAAGGAGATCACATGAAGAAAGTCAGATCCTACACCAGCATCTGGTCAGTGGAAAAGGTGCTGTATGCCATCAATGACCTGCAACTACCGTTCCCAATTACTTTTACGCAAATGACGTGGTTCATCGTCAGTCTGTTTGCGGTCATGTTGCTGGGCGACTTGCCGCCACTATCATTCATTGACGGCGCGTTTCTCAAGTACGTCGGCATTCCGGCCGGGCTAACTTGGTTCATGAGCCAGAAAACCTTCGACAACAAGAAGCCAATGGGATTCTTGCGGTCGGTGATCAACTATGCCATTACTCCGAAGCTCACCTATGCTGGTAAATCTGTGAAGTCGCAGAAAGAGAAACAAACCGCTGCTGTGACCTACGTCTGGAGGTACCACAATGAAATTTCCGATTAAGTATATCGAAGACAATCTCGTCTGGAACACTGACGGCGAGTGCTACGCCTATTTTGAACTGATTCCGTACAACTACTCGTTTCTAAGTCCCGAACAGAAGCAACAAGTGCATGAGAACTTCCGCCAACTAATCTCCCAGAATCGTGATGGCAAGCTCCATTTATTGCAGCTCGCCACCGAAGCCAGTGTTCGGGACACTCTCGACCGCTCGAAGAAGTTGGTCAAGGGGTCGCTGAAAGACATCGCCTTCCAGCACATCGACGGCCAAGCGGAAGCATTGACCGAAAACGTCGGTGACAACCAAGTGGACTACCGCTTCTTCATCGGTTTTAAGCTGTTGCTGAACGACGCTGAGGTTACCGCCAAGTCCATCTTCAAGGATATGTCCTTGGGTATTCGGGACTTCTTCGCCGAGTTCAACACAACGTTCGCTGGGGACTTCTTCACCATGAATAATGCGGAAGTAGAGCGCTACTCAAAGTCCGCAAAGTTTCTCGCCGAGAAGATTGGGCGCCGGTTCAAAGTCCGTCCGCTCGATAAAAACGACTTTGGCTACTTGCTGGAGCATCTTTACGGCATGACGGGTCAGGACTACGACGACTATGAGTACCACTTACCCCGCAAGAAGTCTAAGCGTGACACGATTATCAAACGCTATGATTTGATCAAGCCAACCCGCTCACTGATTGAGCAGCACCAACGCTCAATCAAGATCACCCACGGGTTGGATGCGAGTTGCGTAACGTACCTGACGCTTTCCGACATCGTGGGTGAACTCGAATTTCCCGGCAGCGAAATCTTCTACTTCCAGCAAAGCCAGTTTGATTTTCCAATCGACACCAGCCTGAACGTTGAGATCGTGACGAACAAGAAGGCATTGTCGAAAGTCAGAAACAAGAAGAAGGAACTCAAGGACTTGGACGAACACGCTTATCAATCTGGCAACGAGACGACGCGTGGGGTTAGCGACGCGTTAGATTCAGTCGATGAACTTGAAAGCAACCTTGATCAAACGAAGGACGCGATGTACAAGATCAGCTATGTCATTCGCGTAGCTGGGCGATCCGAAGACGAAATGAAGCGCCGCGCTGATCAGCTACTCGACTTCTACGACAGCCTCAACATCAAGCTCATACGACCGTTTGGCGACATGCTGGGGCTGCACGGTGAGTTTGTCCCTGCCTCGAAACGCTATATCAACGACTATATCCAGTACGTGACCAGCGACTTCATCGCCTCGCTAGGCTTTGGTGCGACGCAATCGCTCGGTGAAAAGGAAGGTATCTACATCGGGTACAACGTGGACACCGGACGCAACGTGTATCTCCAGCCGGACATTGCCGCGCAAGGTATCAAAGGAACGGTCACTAATGCACTCTCTGCAGCGTTTCTTGGTAGCTTGGGTGGTGGGAAGTCCTTCTCGAACAACCTGCTTATCTACTACGCCGTGCTTTACGGCGCACAGGCGCTGATCCTCGACCCGAAGTCGGAACGTACCGGCTGGGCCAAAAATCTCGATTTTATGGGTAACGAGATTAACATCGTCAACCTGACCAGCGAGGAACAAAACCGGGGGCTACTCGATCCGTATATCATCTTATCCAACTTGAAAGATTCGGAATCGTTGGCCGTTGATACGCTGACCTTCCTCACGGGGATCTCAAGCCGTGACGCTGACCGCTTCCCGACGCTGCGCAAGGCGATTCGGGCGGTGACCCAAGCCCCTGAACCCGGACTGTTGAAAGTCATTGATGAACTTCGCCGCGAGGACACACCGATCGCACGCAACATCGCCGATCATATCGAATCCTTTACGGACTATGACTTTGCCGCACTGCTGTTCTCCGACGGGACCGCGCGCCGAACAATCGCTCTTGACCGCAAAATCAACATCGTGCAAATTGCGGATTTGGTACTGCCGGACGCCGATAAGACGCAGGAGGAATACATCACTGCCGAAATGCTGTCCGTCGCCATGCTCATGATTATTAGCACATTCGCGATTGACTTCATTCACCAAGACCGCGCCCAGTTCAAAATTGTGGACTTGGACGAAGCCTGGGCTTTCTTAAACGTGGCGCAGGGTAAGGCGTTGTCCATGAAACTGATTCGTGAAGGTCGTTCGATGAATGCCGGGGTCTACCTCGTCACTCAAAATGCAGACGACTTGCTCGATGAAAAGATGAAGAACAACATCGCCCAGAAGTTTGCATTCCGTAGCACTGACATCACGGAAATCAAAAACACACTCAACTTCTTTGGTCTCGATGCCGAAGACGAAGGTAATCAGAACCGGCTTCGGTCACTAGATAATGGAGAGTGCTTATTCCAAGACATTTGGGGGCACGTCGGTGTGCTGCACTTCGACTATATCTTTGAACACCTGCACCACGCCTTTGACACTCGGCCACCTAAACCCGTGGAGGTGATTGCTGATGACGAAAGCTAACCGTCGGCGGCTACTGCTGTTCCTCGGTGTTGTCGCGGTATTCATGTTGGTGCTAGTGGTCGCTGACGGACAACCGGTACATGCTGCCGGACTGGTAGACGATCAGTCTGGCGGCTCTAACGAGTATTCCAAGTACCCGTTGTCGCACTACCAGCTCGACTACTTCGTCGATACTTCTTGGGACTGGTTGCCTTGGAATTGGGGCGATGGTATCGGCAAGTCCGTAAGCTATGGTCTGTACGCCATCACCAACTTTTTGTGGACGCTCTCGGTCTATCTCTCAAACGCTGCGGGCTACCTGATTCAGCAAGCCTACTCACTGGACTTCATCAAAGAGACGTCTGATGCAATCGGGAAGAACATGCAGCTCCTGGCTGGCGTGTCAAAAAATGGTTTCATCACGGATGGGTTCTATCCCGGAATGCTCCTGATGATTACGCTGGTAGTCGGTATCTACGTTGCGTATACCGGTATCATCAAGCGCGAAACCTCGAAAGCTATCTCGGCAATCGTGAACTTTGTAGTGATCTTCATCACCTCGGCCAGCTTCATCGCCTACGCACCAGATTACGTGAGCAAGATTAACGAGTTCAGCAGCGACATCAGCACCAGTGCGCTCAACACCGGCTCCAAGATGATCATGGGGACTAGTACCGCAACGAATAAGTCAGGCGTCGACGCGATCCGTGACACCCTTTTTGAAATTCAGGTGAAGCAGCCGTGGACGCTTTTGCAGTTCGGTGATAGTGACGTCGATACCGTCGGCAAAGGCCGTGTGAACAAGCTAATGAAGACTGCCCCGTTTGGGGACAAGGGTAAAACCCGCACCGACGTGGTGAAAGCTGAGATTGAAGACAATGACAACGAGAATCTCTCGCCGACCATGACGATCAATCGGCTTGGTACCACGACCTTTGTTGTCTTGTTCAACGTTGCAATCACCTTGTTCGTCTTTTTCCTGACGGCAATGATGCTGTTCTCGCAGATACTCTTTATCATCTACGCAACATTCTTGCCGGTGTCGTTCTTGCTCGCGATGCTGCCGTCCTTTAACGGCTTGATGAAGCAAAACATCATGAAGCTGTTCAACACCATCATGACGCGGGTTGGCGTGACGTTGGTGATCACGATGGCGTTCTCGCTATCGGCAATGATCTATGGGCTGTCGGCTACCTCGCCGTTCTTCCTTGTGGCATTCTTGCAAGTCACCATCTTCGCCGGAATTTGGATGAAGCTCGGTGACTTGATGGGCATGATGCAGCTGCACAGCTCTGACGCCCAGCAAGGCGCACAACGTTTCTCGCGTCGTGGCAACCGCATGATTCGGCAGTTAGTCGGCAGTGCAATGGGTGGCGCGATGGCTGGACGCTTCCTGTCGCGAGGCTATGGGAAAGGTCGCGGCACACCGCAACTCCCACAATTGCCGGCCGGATCGCAACGCGGCCAAACTGCGGATGCGGCCAAGCCGCAACAGCCCAAGAAGTCACGCAGCCAACGTCTGGGTGAGAAACTTGCCGATGTATCTGATGTCGGCAACAAGCTCAAAGACAAGACTAGGCGCGGCCTTAATCAGGTGAAGGACGCGCCAACCAACGTTTTGTACGGCCTGCATCGTGGCAAGCAACTGACTAAGGACGCCGCCGAAACCGCAAAGGATGGCTTCAAGGATCGCCGTGAGACTAATCAGCAAGAACGTGACAAGCGACTTGCGCAACAGCGTAAGCAAATGCAAGAACGCAAGCTCGCAATTAAACCTAAAGCTAACCCTGAAAAGCAAAAACCAACGGCGACCAAGCCACCGGTTGAACCAACCCGTAAGCCAACAACTGCCACACCTACCAAACCAAAGCCCAAACAAACTGGTGCTAGCGACCAACCAAAGCGCGCTGCAACAAAGCCAACTTCAACTCGGCCTGCGCGGCCAGCCGCGAAGCCACAAGCAAGACCCACACTCGACTCGCACCAAGACCCCGTTTCTCCAACAGATACCCCCAAGAAGCCACTGACCCTCGTTTCCGAAAAACCAGCCAAGCCACGCCACCCAAAGCCACAGCGGATACAAAAGGCTAAAGGGCACAAGAAGCGATGAAGCTCCGACGCGGGTTAGCGCTTGCCGTACTCCCAATACTGTTGATTGGTGGTCTGTTCTTTGCGGTCATCACCTCTGATGATGACGAAGATCAGCCTGCCTCAACGATCACAACCGACGCGATGAACTTATCCGCTGAAGTCTATCAGCACAAGTTGATGGTCGAAAAGTATTGTCAGGAATTCGGCATCTCAGACCATGTGATGGTGATCCTTGCCATCATGCAGGTCGAATCCGGTGGCAAGGGCGGCGACGTGATGCAATCCAGTGAATCGCTGGGTTTGCCGGTCAATACGCTAGACGCCGAAGCGTCAATCAAGCAAGGTGTGAAGTATTTTGCTTCATTATTGAAAAGCATGAAGGCTGCAGGCGTAGATCTCAACACCGCGATTCAAAGCTACAACTACGGTGGCGGCTTTATCGACTACGTTGCCAAGCACGGTAAGAGGTACACGCTGGCGCTGGCGACGGCTTTTGCTAAAGAGGAGTCCGGCGGCAAGAAAGTCACTTACACCAACGCGGTTGCTAAGAACGGTTGGCGCTACGCTTATGGAAACATGTACTACGTGTCGGTTATCTCGCAATACCTCGTCACTGGTGGCGCAAAGTTCGATGACCAAACGGTGCAAGCCATCATGGTCGAAGCGCTCAAGTATCAAGGCACTCGCTATGTCTTCGGCGGCTCAACGCCAACAACGGGCTTCGACTGTTCAGGGCTAACTAGCTGGTGCTACGGCAAAGCTGGGATCAAACTCCCTCGTACCGCCCAAGCCCAATACGACGCCACGTCACGCCTGAACATCAAGGACGCCAAGCCCGGTGACCTCGTATTCTTCCACTCGACCTACGATACCGCCGATTACGTAACCCACGTTGGAATCTACGTTGGCGGCATGAAGATGTACAATGCGGGCGATCCGCTCGGCTACGCTGACTTGAACTCAAGCTACTGGCAAGCCCACCTAGTCGGCGCCGGGCGCGCGAAGAAGTAGGTGAAGCTAATGGACCAAAACGGTATCGGTTACTCTGACTGGATGGAACTCCTCACCAACACCTTTGACGACGCGCTACAAAAGGCGCACGTTGATCTCAAATTCGGCGACAACGGTGCGCTACGCAACAAGGAACTCGACTTTGCGTCGGGCGAATGGGAACGAATCAAGTTCTTCAAGCAAAGAAAACCTAACACTGATGACCTGTGCAACGTAATCGATCGCTTCGTGGATCGCATGCCGGAAATGGAATACGGGCACCGGCGCGAGTATCGCCTCGCTGTCGCGCATGAAGTCGCCGTTGATCGATGGCTGAAAGGCAAGGTCTTCGACTCGGAAGACCGTAAGTATATCCTCGATCGCGAACGCTACTTGGCTGAAGAACACTTCAACAATGACCGTGAACTCGGTCAGTATATCGAAACCGACTATGAAGGCTACAAACGAATCTCGCTGCAACGCCTGTTCGTACGGTTTCTCGATATTTACAATGACTTTTACCGCTGCTATGAAACTAGAAAGGACAAGGTGAACGAACCTTGAGTAAAGACAAAACCCAAAAGAACGGCTGGTTCAAGAAGAAGCCAGCCGCCCCAAAGCCACCTAAAATTAAGCACCGCGGCTTGCGCCGTCCGGTTACGCTACTTTGTTGGGCGGTGTTGATCAGTAGCACCAGCTTCGGTGTCTACAAGAACATGACTGCCATCGACACCCACACGGTGCATGAAGTTCAAGTGATCAAGACCAAGGTGATCGACACGCACGCCTTGGCGACCTTCACTACCGACTTCGCTAAGCTCTACTACTCGTGGCAGCCAAGCCACGAAACCCTCGACCAGCGGCAGAAATCCTTACAGCCGTATCTCGTGGAGCAACTGCAATCGCTTAACGCAGATACGGTGCGGAGCGATATTCCCACCACGGCCACGGTTAGTGAAGTTAAGGTCTGGGACGTGAGCAAGGCAGCCAAAGATACGTTCCGCGTACTATTTACGGTGAAGCAAGACCTCACCAAGGGTAAAGACAAGAAAACCGTGACTAGCACCTACACCATCAACGTCATGCAAAATGACAACGGCGATATGGTGGTCACTAAGAACCCAACCATCGCGGCTGAACCATCGACGGCTCGAATCAAGTTACCAGACACCCAGTCTGATAACACGGTAGCCAGCAGCACCGTAGACGACGTAAACAAGTTCCTCAAAACGTTCTTCGCTTTGTACCCGCAAAGTGATCGCAACGAACTCAAGTATTACGTCAAGGACGGCACGCAGCCAATCGAACGCAACCTTAAGTTCGTGGAACTTCTAGATCCAGTCTTTAAGCAGACTAAGCTCGGTTTGACTGTCACGTTATCTGTGAAGTATCTCGACACTGACAATGACATGAGCCAAATATCGCAATACACCTTGATCCTATCCAAGCCAAACAATAACTGGATTATCACCAACGGTATCTAAAAATAATGCCCGGCACGCCCCCTTCGCTTAAACCAACGTGGTGGGGTGTGCCGGGTATCTTTATGCACTCTAGAATTAGCTTAGATCCCGTCAGTGATAAACCAATTTCTACCTTGTTCAAAGATAATCTTGGTGTATTGCGATTTCTAGGAATCAACGACCATAACGTTGACCGCGTAAAACGTGATCTGCATGTGCTAACGTTTCATCTACAAAGTGAAGAATATGCGGGTCGTCAAGTCGTCGTCATCCCGTCCAGGTCAGACCCCATCCCAATCATCGCCATAGGCATACTGTTCGTCCTCAATCCACTCGTCGTTGTCTTCCGATTTATCCCGCTCCTCGGCGTTAGCCAGATCAAAAACGTCATTCGCCTCAGCCGCTTCGTCCCCCGGCATTAAGTCCTCAGGCTCACTGTCATCCTCTCCCGCAATCTGCCGGCGCACTTCCTGCTGCACCAGCTCGGCGAAAACCTCGCTCATCCCCTTCTCGAGCCCGCGCTGGATGGCTTGCGTCGCCGCCAAATTCAGTTCGTCACTGATGGCTTTCGTCAGCGCCTCGGTCCGCTGCTGCCTGCGATGCTTTCGCTTGCTTCTAGGTTTACTCATCCTACCCACGCCTCCAATAATTGTGCCGCCCGGCTGCGCACCGGCTCAGGGATCCTCTCGTCAGCCGCAAATTGTCGCACCCACTGCCGCGTGATCTGTGCCGCACGCCTAGCGTTAACTGTCTTCGGCACGCTGGTCTGCGGGCGCACAGCGCATAACTTGGCCATCACGACAGCATCGACCGCATCACGCAACTCACCGGACGCGCCTGCCCGAGCGAGCAGGTACTGGCCAACGCCCACCGCGTTGACGGCCACGTTCGCTCGCGTGTAGGCGATCCACTGCCTGATATTTTCCTCATCCGTATCTGCCACCTGCGTGAGGTGACCTTCTAAAAATAGCAACACAAAACCGCTTCCAATCATTGTATTTAAAAAGTCGTACACCGAAATGCACGACTCGAAGAAGCTAGTCTGCATCCGTCTATGGTGGGGCACGTTGCCTTTCGGTACGTTGCCGGTTGGTCACTGTGCATAGCCACTACCAACTCTCTTGATACATACGATCTTTTATTTAGCTTAATGATACCGTTTTCGGGAGATAAGTCAAGGCTGGTTGGGTAGGGTCTGCCCTTTCGATATGACCTCGGGCGAGTCTTCGATACTAATCAAACCATACTCAACTTAAAAACCGACACACTCTCTTCCCAATTCTATCAGAAACGTTTCCAATCGCGAACAGGCGCAGAGCAACCGTATGACAGAGCAACAGAGCACAACCACAGATATCATCGTGCTCACTTCTGTTACAGCGAGTAATGCAAGCGAGGCCCTTCGCGAGAGAATCATTTATCGAAATGGACACCAGACCGGCATACTATATATTGAACAAATCAATTTGTTTTCACGGCACATATACATCATCTTGTGCTTTTACTATCTTTGTGATACTCTTAATTAGCACGAGAGTCTTTCATTCGTGACTAAGACAGAAAGGAGAACACAAATGTCAAAAACCAAGAGTAGTACACGTGGCACTCAGCACAAAAAAATTGTTGTTGTAAAGCCTTATACTAAAGCCAACGGTACCCACGTCGATGGTCACCGTCGTTCAACGCCAAACTGATCTACCAGTCATCTAAAATTTTCTCCCCCAGGTCTAAGAGTTGCCTGAGGGAGTTTTTGTTTTTCAAAGGCTAAAAATGTCAGTGTAGAACCTGCGATTCGCAAAAAAAAAGGGGTCTAAAATTTTTGGTGTTGAAGAGTACTTCAACGCTGGAAGTTTTAGGCCTTTTTAGATAACACAAAAACACCTACTCCCTCCAGTGTTATGCTTTAAGCGACCAAACCAAAAGATAAACGAGG